>JAUYTA010000943.1 GCA_030695265.1 Bacteroidota bacterium | reverse complement strand
CGGATTCCCGCGGATTAAGCGGATAAACGCTGAAAATAATTTAAACGGATTGAATACTGATTTATATTCATGCAAGCATGAATGATAAGATCATAAATAACTGAAAATCATTCCGACTTGTCGGAATTGAAATCCGTTTTAAATCCGCTATATCAGCGGAAATCCGCGTTCCATTTTTAATCGTTCAAATTCAATTTTACGACATCTAATTATTCTCAGTACTTAGGTATGCGAATGGTCAATTATTTTAAGTTTTATTTTCTGTTTTTTCTGAACAAACGCAACCTTCCATTTTGTGCTCCCATCTAACTACAATAAAAGAACGGCAATGAACCGTCAATTGTAAATAGTTAACAAATCAAATGTTTTAAAAATGGAAAAATTCAGAAAATTGTTTGCAGGTATTCTTTGCCTGTCGATTGGTGCTTTTATGCTTGTATCCTGCCAGGACGATGATCCGGTGCCACTTCAGGCGGTAGTTGATGTAATGATTCAGGATCTTAAAACGGATGCCGGTATAAGATATGGCCTGGTTATTTATGCTACGTCTAATTATGAAATGAAGTCAGTTAAAGTTACCGGTCCCGGAACCAATGGTGAAGTGTATGATTTAACTGCAACGGCAGACAAACGTCAGTTTGCATTTAACATGGAACCCGGAGATTACACTGCTGCGTTACCAGTAAAAGGTGATTATTCATTCGAAATTACTTCGGTAAATGATGAAAAACTTACCTTGAAAGATGCAGTTGGCGATGAAAAGCTGGCTTCGATTGTTATCAAAACAGCAACCCTTGCCAGTCAGAAACTGAAAACAACATGGGATAAAGTGACCGGAGCAGAAGCATACATTGTTAATTTGCGATCAGCTGATAAATCGGAGGTGCTATTTTCAAGTTCCTATCTGGCAGATGACAAGGTTGAATTTGAATTTGGTGCGGCTACATTGGGTTGGGCAAGCGGAAAATCACCCGTTGCCGGTACTAATTATGTGCTTGAATTAATGGCCATAAAAGTTGAAACCGGGGTTGTTTACGACAAAGGCAGCAACCTTCAGTTTGTTACATACGATTCGAAAACTATTACCTGGGAATAATTGTAGAATTTCAGAAACAGGAAACGAAACCGGTCATCATGGCCGGGTTTTTTATAGTTCTGCAAACAACTTTGCATTTTTGGTTGTTATAATAACATCAACAATTTAATAGTTCTGCGAAAATAATATAATCCCCTGAATACTGGTAGTTTACGTTATGTCATGGCGTGCTGAAAATTCTTAACTTATGTAAAGGTTTTTTTATCTGTATTTCAGGGGGTTTTTGTTTTTATGATACTTTTCCTTAAATCCTTCCGTTTAATCGAAATCCATCTATATTTGCAGAAAAAAAATCAGGAATGATTAACGACAAAAAGGTTGTAGTAGTTTTACCTGCCTACAACGCAGCCAAAACACTCGAAATTACTTATCAGGAAATTGATTTTAATATTGTTGACGAAGTTATTCTTGTTGATGATAAAAGTAAGGACGAAACCATTAAAGAAGCCCGGAGACTCGGAATCACACATATCATCAGTCATGAAGTAAACAAGGGATATGGCGGAAACCAGAAATCGTGCTACAATAAAGCGCTCGAATTAGGCGCCGACATTGTGATCATGTTGCATCCTGATTACCAATACACACCCAAGTTAATTCCATCGATGACTCATCTGATTGCGAACGAGTTGTACCATGTTGTGCTTGGTTCGCGCATTTTAGGTAAAGGTGCTTTGGCGGGTGGAATGCCCTGGTACAAATACGTTTCAAACCGTTTACTGACTTTGTTTCAGAATATTTTAATGAATGCCAAACTTTCTGAATATCATACCGGGTATCGTGCTTTTTCGCGCGAAGTGCTTGAGAAAGTAAACTATAACGCCAACTCCGATAACTTTGTATTCGATAATCAAATGCTGGCCCAAATATGGTATGCAGGTTACGAAATAGCTGAAATTACCTGCCCCACCAAATATTTCGACGACGCTTCGAGCATCAACATCAAAAACAGTTCAATTTATGGATTGGGAGTTTTAAAAACTTCTCTTCAGTTCAGGTTTCAAAAATGGGGAATTATAAACTTCGCAATCTTCAAAAAATAAAAAAATGAACTCAAAGAAGCTGCTACTTTTACTGATTGCCCCGTTGGCCTACTTTTTTCTGGGAAGTTACATCCTGCAAATCGCCGGTTTCTTTTCGCTTCATGGGGCCGATCCAGAGTGTATTTATTTTATAAGTGGATTGAGTATTGCCAATGGAAAATTAATGTTAGGGCATATTGATAATCCCGGAACTCCTTTGCAATACCTGGCAGCGTTGGTTTTCAGATTGGTTTATTTTTTAAGATCGCATCAGGTAAGCTTTAATCACGATATACTGGCCAATTTTGACATGTACCTTCGTGTCCTGAATCTGGTGTTGACTTCTGTAGTAGCTGTTTTTATGTATTTTGCCGGACGAATTTTCTACCGGATTAGCAACAACCTGACATATAGCGTTTTGATTCAACTTTCGCCCCTGTTCACAAGTATTATCTTTTTGAATATCGGTCGTGTCGTTCCCGAAAATCTGCTGCCAATTCCGGTCATGCTACTAAGTATATTATTGTTACATCCGCTTTTCACGTCCGAAGACAAACGATTCCACAACAACTATCTTTGGTTTGGCCTTATTTCAGCTTTTGGATTATCGATCAAACTCACCTATTTCCCACTTTGGATTATCCCCCTTATTGTGCTGACTACCTGGAAAGAACGGATCAAATATTCATTGATTGCTGTAGGTTCTTTCTTCGTGATGGCGCTGCCGGTAACACTGCAAATCAATGTTTTCTGGGGATGGATGAAAGCGCTTTTCCTGCATAGCGGACAATACGGTAAAGGCGAAGACAATATTATCGACTGGAAAACATTTGGCCCAAATTTCAGCAGCCTTTATACTGAAAACCGCTTTTTCTTTTGGATAATGATCGTTTTGCTGATTGTTTTTGTGGCTTCATTCATCAGTAAAAAGAACCGCGAAGGAAGCCTTATCCAGCGAATTTCGTTGGCAGTATTGAGTGCGACTGTCATTCAGACAGTAATTGTTTGCAAGCAATACGAAGCACGGTATTTTATTCCGGCATTGATGCTGATACCGGTTTCGATCCTGATTATTGCCGAATTTATCCGTCAGTTTAGTCCGGCAATTTCAAAATACCGAATTCCACAAATTGCCATAGCGCTGATCATTTCAGTATATTTCGTCAGGCAGTTACCGGTTGTGCAGCATCTTTCGCAAGATATGGATCAAAAGGTGAATCTAAAAGCGGAGGCATTGCATTATATGCAAACAATTGAAAAAGATGCTATTAAAATAATTGTAACAACCGGATACGGCGCGCCGGTTCAAGAGTATGTTCTGATGCATAGCTTTGAATGGTCCGGACGTCAGCGCGATTTTTTCAAACCTGTACTTGCTGAATTATATCCGAATTCCTATATATTTTTTCCGTGGGATAATACCATGCATTTCTGGGCGAAGGAACCCGATTTTACGAATCCTGAAAGACCAACCTACATCTATTTTCTTAACGACAACCTGAAAGAATCATTTTTGCAAAATGCCTCAAAATATTTTCCTGAAAAGTACGAACTGATCAGGACATTTTTCAATGAAGGAAATGGCGAAGTAGTTTATAAACTCGCTAAGGCCGCTTCCGAATAATTACTTCGTCAACCACCAGCGAAAAATTCTTCAGGTCGGCATTTCGCAAGGTAACCATTACAAGGTCGTTTGTTGATTGTACAACGAATGGAATTTTGATTCTCATCCAACCGTCTTTCAGCGAACAATAGTAATGCTGAAACTGGGCATATTTATAATCAACCGTCTGATCGCCTGTCTTTTGCACAAACTCAATAATAGTACGTGGCATCAGATCTTTTTCATAGCCTTTTATCCAGAAAAGTACTTCACATGAATCACCGGGTTGCACATTTTTAATATTTTGCTCTACGATGCGGTTCCAATTATTGATTTCGGCTGAAAACGCACCTGAACCAAAGAATGAATCAGCAGATTGATTGCCTTCAAACCCATTGTAATAAAGTATCCGGGTTGTATCAGCATTGCCATCATGAATGGATTTCATTTCACTTTCGAAAGCCAAAGTTCCTTGCATTGAAATAGTGTCGAGCATGGCAACCGGAAGTTGGTAAAAAGCGAATTTCGGCCCTCTCCAAATCAACGATGAATGCCGAACCAGATTCTTTTCAGGATTTGAAAGATCATTACAGTTATCAACCATCAGGAGCAGAGGTTTTTCATTTTGCAAATCATTAATGACCTGGAAGCTTGAAACTGGTTCAGAAACCAGTGAAAGACTCTTGTAGGTATGCGATAGAGAGGTACGACTTAGCATGACTCCCATCGAAGGCAAGCCAGTTTTCAGCGTTACTATAAACGATTGCCGCAATATGTCACATTTAGGTTCCAGCCATACATTTTCAGAACCAATATGAAAATACGGCAATGGCAAAATGGCCTGATAATCATCTCTATTGATTAACTTAACCCAAGCATTTTCTTCAGAAATATTGGCTTGATCTTCCAATTCAGTCACCCTGTTATTCATGCGCGGAGCATACGTTCTTACATTTAAATAACCGTCGTACAAAAGAAAAGCAAGCGCCAGAATTGCCAAAATCTTATACAGATTTCCACGTTTCAGGAGACAGAAAATTCCATAGAAAACCAGCAGATTTATCAAATAATAAAATAGCCATGAAAAACGTGCCAGAGCACGCAATTGCTGAATTGGACCTAAATAATCAAGTAAAAACATCAGCCCAAGGTTGAATGGGATACTGAACGAAAGCAACAGCGAAGCCACCGATGCCCAGAAAAAAACAGTGATCAACCGATTATCGGAAACCTTCCACCATGATTGTTTCAGTCTAACCCGCTGAACAATTTTAAAAATTCCGACAATAAAGCCAATTAAGGCAACAAGTCCGATGTAGGCAAACGCTTCCCAATCGAACGTATTAAACTTCTCAATTTTCATTAAGAATTGCGCATAAGGCTTGCCCAAAGGCAAAAGAACCGAAGCAGGATTGGCCCTGTAGGTAGTAAGTCCCCATGGGTGTGTTGTTCTGTCGGTAATTGTATCATTATGGCCAACAATAAGCTGAACCAAAATCAGAGGCAGTATAATCTGGATGAAAACATGAACAATCCACCTGTAATCGCGGATATTTAATTGTTTGGTATAAATACAATTGACCCAGTAGAAAAGAAACAGGAAGCCGAACAAGGCGAAAAAATACATGTGCATCCCTGCTGCAAGGAAAGTAACCAATCCAATTACCACGGAAATCGAATAGGATTTCTTTTTGTCGAACCGCATAAGGAGCCAGATGAGCATTGGCAACCACATCAGATGACTAAGCGAGAAATGCCCACCCAAACGACCAATTTGCGGCGAAACCATGGTGATCCCTATTGCTGCAATGGCTGCAAACCACCATGAAACATTGAGTTCAAAAAATATCAGGAAAATAAAAACTGCTGCCAGTACAATGGACAACAGCATGCTCATATTGATAATTCCAACAATATAAGGGCGGAAATCAATGCCAATATCGCTTAAAAATTTTACCGGGTTCGTTATCATTGGTTGGCAATCAGTAAAGAATGCCATTTCACCATAAGGATAATTCATTGCGTTATTTCTGAACATGGAAGTATCGTGTTCAAGATGATAAATTGACACGATATATGATTTTAATCCGTCACCCGACGGTGAAAAGTAAACTTGATTGGGATCTTTCAGCAAAGGACGATAAAACAAAAACAGTACAGTACTACTCAAGAGCAGGGTTAGTAGTATTCCCTTTTTGAAATCTTTCATAAGATGCAGGATTATTATTATACAAAAAGTATATTTACAAATTAAAAGATAATTAATGGAAACCCGAAAGAAAATTTCTCTTATTGTACCTTGTTTCAACGAAGAAGAAGGTCTGTCAACCTTTAATGAACAGCTAATCAGGGTTTTACCTGAAACCTATCTTTACGAAATAATCTATGTAAATGATGGCAGCAGAGACAGTACTTTTCAAGTAATTTTAGCATTGGCTAAGGAAAATTCAAATATCAAATACATATCATTTTCTCGAAATTTTGGACATCAGAACGCTTTAAAAGCTGGTTATGATTTTGCATCAGGTGATTGCGCTATCAGTCTTGATGCCGATTTGCAGCACCCACCGGACGTGATTCCAACACTTATTGCCAAATGGGAAGAAGGATTTGAGATCGTCAATACCATACGAAACGATCATGCCAGCATCTCATATACAAAACAATTTTCCTCTCGCATTTTCTATCTGATAATGAAAAAATTATCAGATGTCAACATTGAAAATGGCATGGCCGATTTCCGTCTGATTGACAAGAAAGTCCTGAAGCAACTGAAACTCTTCAGTGAAAATTATCTTTTTTTTCGGGGAATTATTCCGT
>JAUYTA010000938.1 GCA_030695265.1 Bacteroidota bacterium | reverse complement strand
CGTTCGCCCATGGACCTGAAAGGCAACATCGATCGCGTATTTTGTTCAGGAGTAAACCGCATTGTTTGGCACACGTTTACCTCGTCGCCCAAAGAATTTGGCTTGCCCGGTAACGAATATTTCGCCGGAACGCACCTCAATCCAAACGTAACCTGGTGGGAGCAGTCGAAAGATTTTATTGGCTATCTCGACCGGAACATGTTTATGCTTCAGCAGGGTTTGTTTGTGGCCGATGTGCTGTATTATTATGGCGATGATGTCCCGAATTTTGTTTTCCTGAAAGAAGAACTTCCGGAGCTGAATTTTGGTTACGACTGGGACAAGTGCTCGAAAGATGTGATTTTGAACCGAACATCGGTAAAAGATGGAAAGATCATCTTGCCCGATGGAATGAGCTACCGGATATTAATGATTTCTCCTGAAAATGGGATCGACCTGAATGTATTGCGAAAATTGGAACAATTGGTGAAGGACGGGATGACCCTGATTGGTCCAAAACCAACGGAAACTACCGGATTGACAGGCTACCCAAAAGGCGATCAGGAATTGAAAATGCTTACCGATAAACTTTGGGGCAAAACAGATGGTCAAATGGTTACCGAAAACAAGTATGGCAAAGGTCGTGTCATTTGGGGGCAGGATGTCAATCAGGTTTTGGCCGATATGAACGTGCAACCCGATTTGCTATTTAAAGGCACTCACCCGAAAACAGCGCTCGACTACATTCACCGCACCACTGCCGACCAGGAAATCTATTTTTTGAGCAATCGGTTTGGACAGATGGCGCACAACGATTTTGAATACCGCTACCTCACTACCCTTCCCGATCGCTGGGAACAAGTGGAATGCAGTTTCAGGGTTACCGGCAAAGTTCCTGAACTGTGGGACCCGATTACCGGCGAGACCAAAGAGATTGTGGTTTACCGCGAAGAAAACGGGCGAACGATTATTCCACTTCTTTTTGAACCTGAAGGATCGAAGTACATCATTTTCAGGAACGACACACAAAAGCCGCACATTACCGAAATCCGAAAAGACAATCAATCGGTTTTTCCTGAATTTAGCGTTGAAACAAAAAAATCCGGATACATCAATTTCCGGAGAAACGAAGGGAAAATGATTGCTGAAATTAGCGAACCGGGAAATTATTCGTTGTTGTGGTCGGATGGGAAAAAGGAAGAGGTAAGATCGGGGAAAATGGATTTGGAGAATTGGCTTTTCGGAGAATGGGATATTCGGTTTGACCCGAAATGGGGAGCTCCGGCAAATGTTAAAACAGAAAAGCTAAAATCGTGGACCGAATTTGATGATCCTGGCATAAAATATTATTCAGGAAAAGCTACATACCACAAAACCTTCCATTTGTCTCAATCCGATTTAAAGCAAAATCGCATGTTATTGGATTTGGGAAATGTGAAAGAAATGGCATCGGTGAAAATTAATGGCCATCAGATGC
>JAUYTA010000933.1 GCA_030695265.1 Bacteroidota bacterium | reverse complement strand
CCATCTTATGTAATTGATTATTCAAAGCTTCAAAGGTCTTGTTCAAAGTGGTTAGTTCTTTTTCTTTGCTTTTAATTTCTTTGAACTTTTGATTTATGGTTTCTTGATAGGTTTCAATTATTTCATTTGCTTTATTCTGCTTTTCTTGAAACACTTTTGATACTTTCTCCTCGATTTCTTCTTTCTTATTTTCAAAGTGTTCTTCTGCTTTTTCTAAATAATTGGCTATTTTTTGTAGTTCTGCTTTTTTTGATTCAAGTACTTGGGTAATTGCATTCAGATCCTTAATTTCCTGAATATTATCACTCTTAGCTTGAAGCAAGAATGGATTTGTTATTTTTATTCTTTCATTTTTTCTTGCAATGGTTGCTTCAAATGAATATCTTTTACCATTAGTAAGTTGACCAGTTGCAATATATATTTTATCAACTGTGTCATTAGAAACGGGATAAGTTAAAAATGTTCCGTCCTGATGTGTGATGTTTTTGAAAAAACCAAAATCTCTATTTGGAGCTTTTTCGTATTCTCCTTTAAAAATAAAACTGCTAATTAAATTATGTTTCTTGAATTCTTTTAGTAAAGTGGTTTCATTCCAGTTAAAATATAGTTCTAATTTATCAAGAATTTCAATATGCGTTTTTCTTCTTTCTTCAAATTTTGAACTTAAATCGTTATGAGAAGTTGTTACCCTTTTGCGTTTTCCTATTTGATCATCTTCTATTTGATTTGGATGATCATCTGGTTGGAAACTAGGAATAACTATTCGTATTAATTCTGTGCTAAGTATAAAATTCTCATCTTGAGGAATGTCCTCAGATGATCTTTTATAATGCTCAAAAATTTCAGGAACTGTTACATTAAGTTTTTGTGCTAATTCTGCTACTGTCATTTGTAATAAAATGTTTTGTGCGGTTGGGCAAAATCAAATGTGGTGCAACTATTTCGGCTTGTGGGTGGGGTTGAACCTATTTTGATTTTGTTGAAGCGTTGGTTTTTATTTTCATCTTTTTACTTTCTGATTATGGTTAGATTATCGTTTTAACATTGACCAATAATGTTCCGCAGTTACATCCAGACAAGGATTTAATCGACGAACTTCCTGCATAGAGTTACACTTCAAATTTACTAATTTCCTGCCAATAAAGCACAAACCCCCAGCTTGCTATTAGCAGCAGCTATCATACTCCCTTTCCCGGGTTAATGCTGTTCACAATATATTACTCCATCCGATATTTAAATTCTCCTGCAAAGATTACAAAATCAGATGGGTTTTTCATAATCGTGTTTTGTAAGTTAGAATTCTGCTCGTCTGTTGCTATATGTATTTTGTTTGTTGTCAAGTAACGCAATTGATTTTCTTTATCCTTAGAATCTTTGAAATGAACGTAGGCTAAAAACTTTGGGGACAGGGGAAAATATAATTCACTCTCTTTTGCTAATATCTCATTGTTTTCAGTCCTATTATGAATTACAACTGGATTGGTTGATGTGAACCAAGGTTTGTATTTCTGTGATTGAATAAAAGTAATATCATATTGCCATAACCGCAACATCAAATGGTCAATGAAGTAAATTAGAACTCTGTTTACAATTTCACTTGGTGGGCTTTCTGAAAGTATTCGAAAGAAAGGTTGTTGTTTGATATTTTTGAATTCTGCGAAGTCCTCGCAATGATGTCCTAAAATTAATTGAAGAAAGTTCTCTTTATTTTCGTTGTTAAGCATATCTAAAATCCAATCTCTCCAATAGTCGGAACGCACAATTAAGTCTGCGATAAGTTGCAAAAGGTAAGCGTAAGATTTGTTGCTTAATGTTCCATCACTTTCCAATTCTGCAATTATGTTGTTGTATTCGGTCTCTAAATCGCAATTTAGTTGTTCAAACATTCTTGGGATTATTGGATCGTCACTTTCAACATCAAATATACTTGTAACAGAGTAAAAGCTCTCTATGCTTTTTTGTCTTGTGAATTTTTCGCCCCTCCTAATTGCTGAAATTCGCCACTGATTATTCATATCGAGATAGCCGAATTGTTTCAGGTATACTTGAGGTATTTTATGTTGATTTTGTTTTTCTGGTTTCATTTGTTTGTTCTGATAATTTCTTGTTTTTACAACTAATGGTTCTCCATTCCTAAATTCTTAAGCCAACAGTCTATCGTTTTATATAACGTTTCCCCAAAGTTAGTTTAAAGAACTGAATGGCAAATGATTTCCCAATTTTATAAATTGTCTCATCCTATTATAGCTAATAGTAAATCTTTCTCATTATTCTTTGACAATTCATGTCTTGTCGTATCCATTAAGATATATATAATTGTACTTATAAGTAAGCTCAACGGTGTGTACTTATCGGCACTTAAATCAAATAGGGTAGGTAATCACGTCCGACAAATTAAAAATCTTCAACTAAGCCGAACTGTATTATTATAAAATCATCACCTTCCCTCTGAACTTTTCTCTTTCTCCGTGTACAGAACGAAAAAAGCACACATATGAATCAGCAACGGATAAACAATCTGGCCGGATGGGTCGTTTTCTGCCTTTCACTTTTCGTTTACATTCTCACCCTCGAACCAACGCTCAGTCTCTGGGACTGCGGCGAGTTTCTGGTTTCGGCTTACAAACTCGAAATCAACCATTCGCCCGGCGCGCCATTGTTTATGCTTCTTGGACGGATTTTCTCGTTGTTCAGTTTTGGTGATCCGGGAAAAGCTGCTTACACAATTAATCTGGTTTCGGCAGTTTCGAGCGCTGCAACTATTCTGTTTCTGTTCTGGACGATTGTCTGGCTGATTTCAAAGCTTGAACAAAAACAAGGAAAATCATTCCCGCTAATCCTGAAATTTGGGGCAGCAGCCATCGGTTCCCTGTCGTTCGCTTTTACCGATTCGTTCTGGTTTTCGGCAGTCGAAGCCGAAGTTTATGCACTTTCTTCGCTGTTCAGTGCCGTCATTCTCTGGGCAGCAACCCGATGGGAGCGCGAAGCCGACGAACCCAATTCTTCAAGATGGATTGTCCTGATATTTTTCCTGACTGGACTTTCCATTGGAGCGCATTTATTGAATTTGCTGGTTATTCCTTCAGTCGGACTGATTGTCTATTTCCGGAAATACAAGTATTCCCTAAAAGGACTGTTCGTAGCCATTATCATCAGCGGAATTGGAATTATTGCTTTACTCAAAATATTGATTCCCGGACTACTTGATCTTTCCAAAAATCTGGAACTGTTTTTTGTCAACGAGCTTCTTTTCCCC
Source organism: Bacteroidota bacterium (assembly GCA_030695265.1). Lineage (GTDB taxonomy): Bacteria > Bacteroidota > Bacteroidia > Bacteroidales > Prolixibacteraceae > Aquipluma. Next base: position 1,102 of record JAUYTA010000933.1, on the reverse strand, counting down.
ATTCATTCAGGATTGTTTACTTACCTCATCTTATTGACCGGTGCAATCTCTGCAGGATTATTTTACACGCATCGCAAACAATTGCCCAGGTTGAATCTGGCCATTTTGTGCCTTACATTTCTGCTGATTGGCTATACTTCATACATAGCAACCATCGTTCGGGCATCTGCTGGGGTGCCCATCAATCAGGGGAATCCGGAAACTACATTCAGTTTATTGAATTACCTGAACCGCGAACAATACGGAACACGCCCGATTTTGTACGGAGCAAATTTCGGATCAACGGTAACAGGTTATCAGGAAAGAAACACCTGGATTGCCTCGAAAGGAAAATACATCAAAAGTCAATTGAATCCTGATATAGAGTACGATAAAAATACCATCGGGTTCTTTCCCCGGATGCACAGCAACGATCCCGGACATCTGGAATCGTATAAAAACTGGGTCGATTTAAAAGGACGGAAGATTCCGGTTCAGAGTGAGGAAGGGAAATTGACCAATACAATCCTTCCAACCTTTCAGGAGAACGTTTCTTTCTTCCTGAAATACCAACTTGGATTTATGTACCTGCGCTATTTTATGTGGAATTTTGCCGGACGACAGAACGATATTCAGGGCAATGGCGATTTGCAAAACGGGAACTGGCAATCCGGATTTTCCTTTATCGACAGCCACATTGCAGGTCCTCAATCGCAGCTTACTTCGGCTGCAAAAGAAAATACAGGACGTAACTCATACTATTTTCTGCCCTTGCTGATCGGGATTTTTGGCATCTTTTTTCAATACAAAAACGACCCGCAGAACTTTTTAAGCACCGGCTTGCTCTTTTTCCTGATGAGCTTCGCACTGGTGGTTTACCTCAACGAAATACCAAACACGCCGCGCGAACGCGATTACGTGTATGTTGGCTCTTTCTATGTTTTCTGCATCTGGATTGGCCTGGGCGTTTTGTCCATTTTCAGTCAACTTCAGAAACTATTGAAAGAACGAATGGCGACACTTTCTGCATTGGTTATCTGCCTTGCAGCTTCTCCCATCTTACTTCTGGCACAAAACTTCGACGATCACAACCGCTCCGGAAGATATTCTGCCCACGATTTAG
>JAUYTA010000929.1 GCA_030695265.1 Bacteroidota bacterium | reverse complement strand
AAGTCGCTCGAAACTTCGAGGTTCGAAATCTGGTCGGCGATCTCCATTCCTTCTGCCACTTCACCAAAAATGGTGTAAGTTCCATCTAAATGAGGTGCACCGCCAATGGTTTTATAAACATTCCGCTGCTCCTCAGTAAATGTATGATTGTTTTCTTTTTCGAGTTCATCGAGTTCAATATCATTGTAAATACGGCCGGTAACGATGTAAAACTGTGAGCCGTCGGAGCGTTTCCGCATGTTTTCACTTTCAGGTTTTCGTGGCGAACCAATTGTTCCGCGTTTGTGGTACATTCCCGGAACAATGTGTGCAGGCAAAGTATAACCGGGACCTTTCCAGCCAACAACATCGTCAGCCGTGGCATACCGGGTATCGGCAGCGCCGCTCTGAACGCAAAAACCTTCGATAACGCGGTGGAAAAGTAAATCGTCGAAATAATTCTCACGCACCAGTTTGATAAAGTTATCGCGGTATTGAGGCGTTTTATCCGACAATTTTATCCTGATATTTCCCAGATCAGTTTCAATAAGCAAACCCTTTATTTTGTTGTAGGCCAGAGCAGAATTGTCGGGAGCCGGCTTGTTCAATTCGCTCAAAGGCTGAATATTTCCTGCTTTTTTCAGCAAGTCGGAAATGAATATGGAAGGTGTTACATAAGTATGAGTTTCAAAATCGGCATGTTGCATAAATGCCAGTCCAATGCATTTTTTGTTGGCATCGAAAATTGGGTTTCCTCCACTTTTTGACCGTAATTGATTGGTAATCTTGTAAAGTTTCAGTCCCAGCATGTTTGAGTAACTCAATACATTTCCGGGATGAACCGGCACTACATTTGTCGTTGGCTTACTCAGGTAAATGGTTTTTTCTTTTTCAGGTAAAATAGAATCCGACAGCACAACCGGTATTCGTTGAACTCCTTCTATTTTTATCAAAATGAGGTCGTTGATGCGGTCGAAACCCAAAAATCCGCTCACCTGGTATTTGTTATTTTCGTCAAACGGTTCGACAACAGCTCTATTGGCCGATTGGAAAAACGACAAGCGGGAAACAGCAATTTCAGGGGTAATAAAAAATCCCATACCGCTTTCCAGAATTCGGTTATTTTCGAACGTTTCAATGTTGAAAATTGCGGTTGAAATGTCAGCAAAACTTGTGGTCGATTGTTCTGTTTCTGCTTCCGCAGATTTTTGAGCCTTTTTATTATCTGACGAACCGCAACCAATCAGGAAAAAGTAAACGATCCAAACTATGTTTTTAATGTTTCTCATTATTCAAGTATTGTTACCGTAATTTTCACATCGGTAAAAGGGCGGTCGTTTTCATCTTTTTTCAGTGCGGCAATTTTATCAATCACCTCCAATCCTGAAATGCACTCACCGAAAATGGTATATTTTCCGTCCAGATCAGGATATCCGCCAATAGTGGTATAGGCTTTTCTTTGTTCTTCGTTAAATATCATTTTTTCCGGATGCAACTGATATTCGGTATCAATCTGGCGTTTAACTTCGTCAGCAATCGCCCTGAATTCCTCCACTTTCTTTTCAGATTTCAGTTTTGCTAATTTTGCTTTTATTTCAGGAGTAAGGTATTGGGCATTAATTTTATTCTGAATTGGCCGGTTGACAGCCATCTCAATGGTATCCAATTTTCCGGAGGTAAATACCTGGCCTTTGATGATGAAAAACTGCGAAATATCTGATTGCTTGAATGGGTTTATGTTATCGGCCTGACGGGGAGCGCACAAAGCGCCTTTTTTGTGAAAAAACAGTGGCAAAATTTCATCATCCACCGTTTTGTCCGGATCGCCATAGCCAATGCGCTTTCCTGGAGCTGCATTGCGCGACGATCTTGATCCGCCTTGAATTAGATAATCCTGAATAACCCGGTAGAAAAGCGTTTGATCGTAATAGCCTTCTTTGGCCAGCTGAATAAATGCATCGCGGTGTTTGGGCGTTTCGTTGTACAACCTGAATTTCATTGTACCTAGATTGGTCGAAATCTGCACAATACGGCCCTGTGCAAAAAGCGGACACATTAAAAGAACAAGGAGGGCTGTAAATACGATTCTCTTCATTTCAAGTGGTGGGTTTATTTGATCATTTTAATACTGAATTTGATGTCCTTTTGCGGCCGGTTGCTCTGATCGGTTGGTTGTGCTGCAATTGAATCAATCACTTCCATTCCTTCGATTATTTCGCCAAAAACAGTGTAGCCATTGTCAAGCGACGGATATCCGCCAACAGTTGTGTAAGCTTTTATTTGCTCTTCTGAAAGTCGTAAAGAGGGTAATTTTGCGGCTTCAGCGGAAACAGTATCGCGAATTGCATTGATTCTCGCCGATATTTCGTCCTGTTTTCCTTCAGTGCTTAGTTTTCTAAGTTCAGGTTCGATGGCTTTTACCCGCATTTGCATCATATTCACCTTGCGCGATTCCTCCATTTTGGTTTGCATCGAGTCGAGTTCTCCCGGCCTGAATACTTTTCCCTGAAGAATGTAAAACTGCGAAGCCGATGATCTTTTCTCCGGATTTGCCTGATCTCCCTTTCGCGCAGCTGCCAGAACGCCCCTTCTATGGAAAAATTTCGGATTAATTTCAGCAGGAATGGTATAACCCAAATCGCCGCCACCCAACATTTGTCCGGGAGCAGCATTCTTCGAATTCGGATCGCCGCCTTGCACCATAAAACCCTGAATTACGCGGTGAAACAGCAAGTCGGTATAAAAACCTTCGCTGGTAAGTTTAATGAAATTGTCGCGGTGCAGGGGAGTTTCATTGTAAAGTTTAACTTTTATGGTTCCAAATTCGGTTTCGATCTGCACCATTTTCTCCTCTTTATTG
>JAUYTA010000928.1 GCA_030695265.1 Bacteroidota bacterium | reverse complement strand
AAGTTTTTCACAAAAGCATATTCACGCACAACCGTTTCTTATTTTGCTGAACAATCAGTCTATATTAAAAAACTTTCGCTTTCGACAGGGGCAATGGCCAACTGGATTTCGGACCTGGGATTCGGATGGAATATTTATCCCGGACTAGATGTTTCGTATGCTCTTTCTGCACATTTTAAACTTTACGGATCAGCCAACTCGAGTCTCAGGATGCCCACATTCACCGATTTGTTTTACAATGGCCCGACAAATATCGGAAACCCTGACCTGAAACCTGAAAAGTCAGTTACTTATGAAGGTGGGCTGAAACTTACCTTCAAAGGATTTTCTGGACATGCCGGAGCTTATCACCGTCGGGGTAAGAACCTGATTGACTGGGTACGCGAGACCGATACCGAAAAATGGAAAACTAAAAATCTGACAAGCATCAACTCAACCGGAATAGAAATGAGCGGGGACTTTTTTCCTGAAAAAGTTTGGAACAAACCTATATTTATAACCAAATTCGGGGTCAATTACTCTTACAGCGAACAGGATAAAGGCCAAAGTAATTTTCTTTCGTATTACGTACTCGACAATCTGAAACAAAAGCTCGATTTCGAAGTCAACCACAAGATATGGAATAATCTGAAAGGTTCGTGGCGTGTAAGCTATCAGGACAGAAACGGAATGCGCACAGAAACCGAATCATATCAACCGTTCTGGTTGGTTAATGCCCGTATCATGTGGAAAACCCCGTCAACCGAAATTTATTTACTGGCAGCCAACGTGCTCGATACCAAGTATTTTGATTTTGGTACAGTTTCACAACCAGGCCGATGGATTAGTCTTGGAATCAGTCATCAGCTAAAATTATAGGGCGTGCAGTTTTTTTTACTTCGGTGGAATGTATTATATTCGCCACCTGAAAATTAAATTTGAATGTATGTTAAAAGGAATATTAGCGATCAGTGGTCAGCCCGGATTATTTAAAATGGTGACCGAAGCAAAAAACAGCATTATTGTTGAATCCTTGCTTACGGGCAAACGCATGCCGGCCTATTCAACTTCCAAAATAAGTGCTATGTCCGACATTTCGGTATTTACCGAAACCGGAGAAATACAGTTGAAAGAATTGTTTAAAAGAATTCAGGAAAGCGGGAAAGAGATTTCGACAAAAGCTACATCCAACGAATTCAAGGCATTCTTCGAAGAAGTAATTCCGGAATATGACAAAAACCGGGTTTACGTATCCGACATGAAAAAGATTATTCAGTGGTATTTGCTGCTGAATGAAAAAAATCTGTTGATTGAGCCTGAAGTGCCTGAATCAGAAGTAAAAGAAGAAAAAACAGAAGAATAAGAATCTGATCAATAAAACGAAAGAACCGCACCAATAAATGCGGTTCTTTTCTTTATATGCATATCCGAAATAATACCCAATGTCATAAAAGTCATTCATTTGTCATTTGGTAGTCATTAAGTTGCCAGTAAATGACAACAGAATGACTACCAAATGACCACAACTGACTGACACAAATGCCGAATAGGTATGTAAACGGACAATCATTGAACTTTAAAACAACCGCAACTGGCTTGGATCCTGTTTCGCTTCCTTCAGCGCTTTTCTGGCCAAGATCATTTCAAAAAGCCTGACAGTTGCAAGTGCATCGCCCGCAGCACGGTGTCTGCCGTTGACTTGAATTCCCAGTTCATCGCAAATTTTTCCAAGAGAATACGACCTATATCCCGGCAAAAACTTTCGTCCCATCCTGACTGTGCACATTGTTTTTCGTTGATAATCATACCCCAACCTGTTAAATTCTTCCTGAATAAATTTGTAGTCAAAACTTACATTGTGAGCTACAAATACTTTGTCTTCCGTCATTTCCACCACTTTGCGGGCCACTTCATAGAAGCGTGGCGCCGATCTCACCATTTCATTGTCAATACCCGTCAGGCGGGTAATAAAATCGGGAATATAGCATTCAGGGTTGATTAGACTGCTGAATGAATCAATGATTTCAAACCCATCGTAAATAAAAATGGCAATTTCTGTAATCTTACCCGATCTGGATGAATTTCCGGTAGTTTCTATGTCGATGATTGCGTACAAGGGCTCATAATTTTGCCGGTAAAAATATCAAAGTTTACACAAAACAACGATAAATGAATCTAATTTTTATAGTTTTGTTCTATTACCGCCAAATTCGGTCATCTCGCTATAATTGAGTAGATTACCAAATTCAGTCTTGTTAAAAATTCCTGAAACCAATCTATTTTCAAATAAAAGAATTATTTAGTGTACGAAACCATGACGTAGTATAGAAATAA
>JAUYTA010000920.1 GCA_030695265.1 Bacteroidota bacterium | reverse complement strand
CCGGAGCATGAGATCGAAAAGAACCTTGCAAAATTGGTGGGTTATCCAATGCCGAAATAGATTGTCAAAGCTACTCAGCAGGTGACTCAAAGTCACCTGCTGAGTGCATAAAAAAGAGAGACAGTCATTAATTGACAGCCTCTCTTTTTATAAATTAACTCCTGAATTACAATTCCTTTTCCGTGGTATTTATGCCGAAAAGCGAATAAAGCAAACAAACCCTGAAAACGCCGGTTGCCAATACAACAACTCCGATAAGTCCCCAGTAACTTTCAAAAATGACACCTCCGATGGCAAGTCCGATTCCTGCGACAATTCGAATTACCCGGTCAGTTGATCCTACATTGCATTTCATAGTTTTATAATTTAAGGTTTTGAACTATGGAACGTAAAAAAAGAAAAGAAGTTCAGAAATTTACTTCAACAATATCGGCAGCCGATGCTACTAATTCGGTGCAAACAGTGTCGAACAGATTTTTCTCGTTTGCTTCGACTGAACCTTCAGGAGTTGAGATGTCAACACCAAGCAGTTTTTTGCATTTCAGCGAGCCATGTTTCGCGATAAACAGTTCGTTGAATTTACGCACGGCCGTTTTCGATTCAGTCTTTATTTCCTGAATTGTTTTCCTATCTGACTGAACTTTCAGCCCCAAAACCATGTAGGCTCCGGTAACTGCACCGCAGGTTTTGCCCATTGCCATTCCTCCACCAAATCCTGAAGCAATTTTCAGCGCTGTCATTTCATCGATGTTAAATTCTCTCGAATAGCTTAAAAGCACTGACTGTGTGCAATTCAGTGTTTTGAAGTTTTCAACTGCAATTTGTGATTTTTTCATGATTTTTTCAATTTTGAAAACTCTGAAAGACAGGATTTTCAACTCTGGCAGAGTTGAATTTAAAATTAAAAAACCCGAAGCAACAACTCCGGGTTTTCTTGTATTTCAGCAATAAATTTTCAACTGAGTATTTTTTATCCCCCTCCTTCGGAGGGGTTAGGGGAGGCTTTCTTCCTATTCGCCTCTCACTGCTGCAACACCAGGAAGAACCTGTCCTTCGAGGTATTCGAGCAATGCACCACCTGCAGTTGAGATGTACGAAACACCATCGGCAAAACCAAACTGGTTTACACAGGCAACAGAGTCACCGCCACCAACCAATGAGAAAGCTCCTTTTGAAGTTGCAGTTACAATGGCTTCGCCCACTGCTTTTGAGCCAACAGCAAACTTCTCAAATTCGAAAACACCCACCGGACCATTCCAAAGGATGGTTCCTGAGTTTTCGATTACTTCCTTAAACATGGCAATACTGTTTGGGCCGGCATCCAATCCCTGCCATCCAGCCGGAATTGCACTTGCGTCAACAACCTGAGTATTGGCCGTCGGGCTGAAATCGTCAGCAGCAACAACGTCAGTAGCCATAAATATTTTCACACCTTTTTCAGCGGCTTTTTTCTCGATGGCCAATGCTGTATCAAGGTATTCCAGTTCGCAAATTGAGTTGCCAACTTCACCGCCGCGGGCTTTCACGAAAGTAAAAGTCATTCCTCCTCCCAAAATCAGGTTGTCAACTTTGTCGAGCAGGTTTTCGATGATGGTAATTTTGGATGAAACTTTGGCACCGCCCATAATCGCAGTCAACGGACGTTGCGGGTTTTTCAATACTTTGTCCAAACTGGCAATTTCGCTTTCAATAAGGTAGCCAAACATTTTATCGTTCGGGAAGAATTTAGCAATTACAGCAGTAGAAGCATGTGCACGGTGAGCTGTTCCGAAAGCATCGTTGATCCAGCAATCGCCGTTGGCAGCCAGTTTTTCAGCAAAAGATTCGTCGCCTTTTTCTTCTTCCTTGTGGAAACGAAGGTTTTCGAGCAACAAAATTTCACCCGGTTTTAAAGCTTTTGACATTGCCAAAACTTCTTCACCAATACAGTCAGGAGCCATTTTTACTTCTTTTCCAAGTAGTTCACTTAAATGCCCAACCAAATGACACATTGAATATTTGGCTTCAGGTCCGGCTTTTGGACGGCCAAAGTGCGACATAATAATAGGAGAACCGCCTTCTGCAATTACTTTGTTGATGGTGAGCAGAGCTGCCCGCATACGGGTATCGTCAGTAATTACAAAATTTTCGTCGAGTGGCACGTTGAAATCAACACGGATAAGTGCTTTTTTGCCAGCGAAATCATAGGTTTCAATAGTTTGCATATTTGTTTTTTTTAGCGTTACAAAAATTCAGTCCAAATATAAAGAATATATCAGCGCGTTTAATTTTCGGCCTGTAAGGTTTGCTGAATTTAATGTTTGGGTAAAGTAATTTAAAGGGAGGTCACCATGAAATGCTTGTTCCCACATGTATAAAAATGTTCTCTATTTTTTATTTTCCTTTTGAAGAAAATCTGTGTATAATTCGTTTGTTGTAACTATTCGCGAGTATCCTTTTGTAATAAGTCCATTTATCAACCTTATGTCTCCTGTCCATAATTTACCTCTTAAATAATCGCTTAACTTCCCAATATTTTTAATCCGTTCTTTATGACCAATTAGTTAATATCTAATATATTCAGGTGCAAAGAAATCGTAATACTTTGCACCATTGAGTAAAATCTGCCCAATACGACTGTTTATGTTTAAAAATGTGCTAAATGCTACGTTTGTATCAACCACAATCCGTCTCATTATAATCCAATTTCTTTTTTAATTCTGTCCCAGCGTCCTTTTTTTGCCTCAGAGGCCAGAATATCAACATCTTCTTGAGTTGCACTTGAATCCGAGGTCAACTCTTCGTATCGCAAATAATCCATTATTGACTGAATCCTTGATGATGTCATATTACTGGGGATTCTAATCAGAATCTCATTATTTAAACGTTCAACTATCATAGCTTTAATCTTTTCATCAAAGATATGAAATAAATGCTATACCCTTCAGCGGGTTTCCGGTTTTGTTGAAATCTAAAATTCAGCGAGAACTGGTTTTCGTGTCAGGAATTGCTATTTTTGGAACTCCACAATTTATTCAGTATGTTTTTTAAAGAAGTTATCGGACAAATCGCCACCAAAGAACGGCTGATCCAGTCGGTTCAGGGAGAAAGAGTAAGCCATGCCCAGCTTTTTGCCGGGCCTGAAGGGGCTGGAAAACTGGCACTTGCCATTGCTTATGCACAATATGTTGCATGTACCAACCGTCAGGCAAACGACTCCTGCGGCGAATGTCCTTCGTGCAAAAAATACCGGAAATTGATTCATCCCGATATTCATTTTGTGTTTCCGGTGATAAAAACCAAAAAATTCGATAAGCCCGTTTCAGACAATTTTCTGGAAGACTGGAAAATGATGATTGGTAAGAACCCATATTTCAATGTAGACCAATGGTTCGACCAGATTGGGGTTGAAAATGCGCAGGGTTTGATTTACGCGCACCAAAGCGAAGAAATTATCAGGAAACTTAACCTGAAATCGTACGAATCGGAATACAAAGTGATGATTATCTGGCTGCCCGAAAGAATGCATGTAGCCTGTGCCAATAAGTTGCTGAAAATGATAGAGGAACCGCCGGTTAAAACCCTGTTCATCCTGATTACGGAAAACGAGGAAGACATCATCAGCACCATCCGGTCGAGATGCCAGTTGATTACCATTCCTCCTATTGACCCGGTTTCACTTGCAAAGGCGATTGAGGCATTGCCGGAAGCCGAAGGTGTTGATGTAAGGAATATTGTACACCTTGCCCGGGGCAATTACGACAAAGCTTTGGAATTGCTACAGCCCGATGAGCAAACGCTTTTTAACCTCGAACGGTTTAAGGAACTGATGAGGACTTCTTACGGAAGGAAATTCACAGACCTGTTTAAATGGGTTGAACAGGTGGCAGGTATTGGCCGCGAAAAACAAAAAAACCTCCTGAACTATTTCCTGATGATTCTGCGCGAGAATTTTATTTACAACCTGAAGAACAAAGACCTTACTTTCATGAATGAGCAGGAAGAAGAATTTTCGAAGCGGTTTTCACCTTTCATCAATGAGCGAAATATCATTGAACTTACTGAAGTATTCGAAACAGCTTTTAACCATATCGGGATGAACGGAAATCCAAAGATTATTTTTACCGATGTGGCATTTAAAATTACCAAACTGATCAGGAAGTAGTGAGCAGTGATCAGTCGCAGATTCAGATTGAGAGGCACATTCAGGAGAAAAAAAGCGGCCGTTTTTGTCGGCTTTTATAACTATTTTTGCATCAGGAATTAATATTTTGAATAGCAATATTTACGATTATGGATGATCTTAATTTAGTTGATCGCGGTTGTTGCAATGGCCATGGAGGCACTTGCTCAAAGCTCAATGTCTATGATTGGCTTAGCGATGTCATCAATAATTCCAATTCGACTGATTTGGTCGAAGTCAGGTTCAAGAATACACGAAAAGATTATTTCAGGAATGTAAATAACCTGCAACTGGCACAGGGCGATATTATTGCCGTTGAAGCCAGTCCGGGACACGATATTGGCATTGTAACCCTTACCGGTGATTTGGTTCTGGAGCAAATGAAAAAGCACAAAGTCACTACCATCAACGGTGATTTGCGCAAAATTTACCGGAAAGCCAAACCGGCCGACATCGATAAATGGAAAGAAGCCATTGCACTTGAACATCAAACAATGTTGCGGTCGCGCCAGATTGCAAACGAACTGAGGCTCGACATGAAGATTGGCGATGTGGAATACCAGGGCGACCGGACGAAAGCAATTTTTTATTACCTGGCCGACGATCGGGTCGATTTTCGCCAACTCATCAAAGTACTGGCCGACACGTTTAAAATCCGGGTCGAGATGAAACAGATCGGGGCACGTCAGGAAGCTGGCCGTATTGGTGGAATTGGCCCCTGCGGACGAGAAACCTGTTGCGCTTCATGGATCAGTAATTTTGTGTCGGTAACCACCAATTCTGCACGTTATCAGGATATTTCGCTGAACCCTCAAAAACTGGCCGGTCTGTGCGGAAAACTCAAATGTTGCCTCAATTATGAAGTGGATACTTACCTTGATGCACAGAAGGACTTTCCATCAACCAATATTCAGCTCGAAACTGAAAACGGAACATTCCGGTTTCAGAAATCTGATATTTTAAAACGCGTTTTCTGGTACACAAAAGTAGGCGAACAGGGCGGAATGTTTTTTCCTGTTCCGGTTGACCGTGTCAAGGAAATCATTCGCCTGAATAGGCAAGGTACCAAAGCTTCAAGGCTGGCCGATGATTTTGAATCAAAACCAATCATTGAGAAAATTGGCTTTGAAGCGGGTTCTTCGAAAGATACAATCACCCGTTTCGACGATCCGAAGCGGGCAAAGGTAAAAAAACACAGTGGTGGTGGCCACCGTCGAAATTTCAAACCAAAAGCATGAAACAAACATTTATTATCCTATTTAGTATTTTCCTGATTTCGGGAATTATTTCATGCGACCGTAAAAGGGTATTTGAAGCCTACCAAACTTTGGGCGAAAACGGATGGAACAAAGATTCAGTGGTAGTTTTCAAAGTTGAACTCAATGATACGATCCGGAATCACAATTGGTATGTAAATATACGGAACAAGGGAACCTATCAGTACAGTAATCTCTGGTTGTTTCTTACTGTTGGATCGCCTGATGGAATTACACGAACCGACACGGTCGAATTTTCTCTGGCCGAAGCTTCCGGTCGCTGGAAGGGAAGTGGGTTGGGCGATCTGCACGACAATCAGATTCTTTACAAAAGCAGCGTTTACTTTCCGCACAAGGGAGAATATACTTTCCGGATAAAACAGGGAATGCGCGACAATGTGCTGGAAGGAATCCGCGACATTGGTATCCGTATTGAAAAAACGTATTAGTTATAGAAACTGTGGGAAAGAATAAATTGAAAAAGTTTGCCGATCTGGCAACTTA
>JAUYTA010000913.1 GCA_030695265.1 Bacteroidota bacterium | reverse complement strand
TGAATGGGTAATTTCATATCCGGAAGTCCCATCTGGGCCTTCATTGATCCATCACGAAACTGAACGATGGAATGAATAATGCTCTGCGGATGAACGATCACATCAATTTGTTCGGGTTTTAAACCAAAAAGCCATTTTGCTTCAATCACTTCAAAACCTTTGTTCATCATTGAGGCCGAGTCGAGGGTAATTTTATCGCCCATATCCCAGTTCGGATGTTTCAATGCATCGGCTTTGGTAACCTTCGCAAGCTGTTCAGGAGTAAAACCCCGGAATGGCCCGCCTGATGCTGTCAGGTATATTTTTTCGATTTCGTTGTTGAACTCGCCTACCAAACATTGAAAGATGGCCGAATGTTCAGAATCGACCGGGTAAATATTGACTTTGTGTTCGATGGCCAGTTGGTTGATAATTTCGCCTGCAACCACCATGGTTTCCTTGTTGGCCAACGCAATGTGCTTGCCGGCCTTGATGGCATTGCAGGTCGGAATGAGCCCGGAATAACCAACCATCGCCGTAACAACCAAATCAATGGTATCCATCTCAACAACCTGCTGAAGCGCTTCCCTGCCGGCATAAACTTTTATCGGTTCATCTTTCAGGGCATCTTTTAACAAATCGTAATGGCATGAATTGGAAATTACCACCACATTGGGCAGATACATTTTTGCCTGTGCTATTAGCAGATCAATATTGTTGTTTGCGGTTAAAACTTCAACTTCAAAAGAATCGGGATTTTGCGAAATAACTTCAAGGGTTTGGGTCCCAATTGATCCGGTTGATCCCAAAATAGCAATGCGTTTTTTCATAGAATAGTTTAAAAATCAATGTATGTTTCCGGATCAAGGGCTGTACCGTTGTGCCAAAGTTCGAAATGCAGGTGTGGTCCGGTCGTCAATTCGCCGCTGTTACCCATGATGGCAATCACTTCGCCGGCTTTCACCCTGTCGCCCACCGATTTCAACAATTCAGCATTGTGTTTGTAGGCAGAAATGAGGTTGTTTTCGTGCTGAATGTAAATGGAATGACCAGTATCCATTGTCCAACCGGCAAAAATCACCGTTCCATCCAACACATTTGAAATTCTTGCATTAACTGTTCCAACAATATCAATCGCCAAATGATCGGTTTTTGTATCAAATTTATTTGTGATCATTCCCCGAAGCGGCGTGAAAAAATGAATGTTGGCAATGCTTGGCAACCGTTTCGAATTTTTTGTAATCGATAAGCCGAGCCTTTCTTCCAGCAATTTATCCTGAAATACGGAATCAGCATTGAAACTTCGGAACTCAACCTCATGGGCTTTTATCCCCATCTCCGAAACTGGTGATTCTTCAGCAGGTACTTCTCCCAGGAACAATGTTTGCAGCTTCTCAAAGTATTTATCCCTGGTTATAATTTCATTTTCCAAAGAATCGACCAAAACATAATTGCGAATGATCATTTGCCGGGTTTTAGCACTTGGATATCCGGGAATATTTTCGCGCAAAGGTGTATAGGCAATAATAACGGTGGTCAATAAAATCAATAAAATAGCGCCCAAACTGCCCAGAGTCAATACTTTTATTGGGGTAAGTTTAATGCTCCAGACCGTTTGAATCGTAGAATCGTTGTAGATGATGAGCCGGTAATGGTCTTTCAGCATCTGAAATATTTTCTTGGTCAGCTCTTTTCTGTTCATTCTCTGTTTTTTCGAACTCCAAAATTAGAAAGATTTGGAGAAAACCAGTAGGATCAACCCCATATTAATACTTTTTAACGTAGCCAATTCAATAAACAACAAAAAATAATTGAAATCAGATTAGGAATATTTAAACTGATAGTCTATATTTGCAGCCGCTTAGAACAGGATACTGAAGCAAAGCGAAGTTCATACAAACGACGATATATTTATCTAAAGATACATTGCGGGATGGAGCAGTTGGTAGCTCGTTGGGCTCATAACCCAAAGGCCGTCGGTTCGAGTCCGGCTCCCGCTACTACAAAGCCCTGGCATAAATGCCGGGGCTTTTTTTATGTTTGAAAATGATGGTTTGCCAGAGATTTAAAATCATCGCTGGCTAATTATTTTTTGATACTAATTTCTACTGGGATTTCATTGTCCTGCCATTTTACCCAACAGATGTTCGTCTGTTTATCCCAACTCCAGACAGCTTTTTCTGAAATTTCATACCACCCCTTTTCGAGTTTATCAAGACTGGTCAATTTCAGTTTGACCGAATTCAAAACAACCGACTCAGGCGCTTTTTCTAAATGTATTTTGATTCCAATATTCCGGTCAGTTTCGGGTTTACGTCCGTTCTGGTTGAAGCGAAGAACGCTAACTTTCCATTCTTCTTTGGCTGATATGCATTTCACTTCGGTTTTGCTGCAAACGTCTTTTTTGTAATTATTTGTTTCCCCATCGTCTTCATACAACTGAAAAGTCGCTGAACGCCCTTCTTTTGCAGGAAAAACCTCGAACCAAACGGGTGCATTTTTCTTCTCTCCGATGTATTGCATCACTGGCATTTCCGGAATAATTGAACCTTGTTTCACGAAAAGCGGGGTTATTCCCAACGATACCGGAAAATCAATCCACTGTTTCCCCTGAAAGCTTTTTCCAGGATGATTAAAATCGATCCATTCCCCATCAGGCAAATATATGCTTTTTGATACGGCACCTTGCTCCATAACAGGCGCTACCAGCAATTCCTTACCAAACAGAAATTGTGAATTCAGGTTGTAGGTTTCAGGATCATCCTGATACTCCAGCATCAGCGCCCGCATCAATGGTAATCCGGTTTCATAGGCTTGTCGGGCATAAGTATAAATGTATGGGAATAACTGATATTTCAGCTCAATCGCTTTTTTACAAATAGCCTCAGTTTCAGTTCCAAAGAGCCACGGTTCAACGGCATTGTTTCCTTCATGGTGAATTCGGCTCAACGGATTAAAAGCGCCAAACTGCAACCAACGAACGTAGAGTTCGCTCATCGCTTCATAGTCTTTAATATCGCCGCAATAGCCCGAAATGTCGCAACTCCAGAATGGAATTCCACCCATTCCTGCCGAAAGGGCCAACGGAATTTGAGTTTTCAGTTTTTTCCAGCCATCCAGTACATTATTTCCATCGCCTGCATCGCCCGACCAACCGAAGGTGTAACGTTGCATTCCGGCAAAAGCTGCGCGGGTCATTTGAAAAATGCGGGTATTGGGATTACGTTTTTCGAACTGTTCGGTTACCACTTTGTCCCAGGTCAACCCATAAACATTGTGAATCTCGTTGTGCATTCCAAGATGATGTTTCATAAAGAGGCGGTCGGTACTTTCTTCGTTGCTCCAGGCAGGTTCGCCCATGTCGGTCCAGAAGCCGCGAACGCCGTCATCCAGTACTTTTTGCTGATAGTTTCCCCACCAGTCGGCCACTTCAGGATAGGTAAAATCGACCACTCCACAATTGCCGCCCCAGGGCCATGGCATATCGTAGGTTTTTCCGGTACGGCTATCTTTGGCAAAGTATCCAAGCGAATCGGCTTCCTGCCACTGGCTTTTCGCGCTTGGAGTATTTGCTGAATGCCAGTCCGACGAATTACCTTTTGAAACTACCGGATCCTGGGAAACAATCATTTTAAAACCCATGTCAGCCAGATCGGACACCATCGCCCTTGGATTTTCATAAGCCCCGGGGTTCCATTTAAAATCCTGAAGATGTTCTGTCCAGCCAATATCCTGATAAATAATGTCGCACGGAATTTGGCGATCGCGGTAACCTTTGGCGATTTCGCGGGTCAGCTTTTCGTTGGTGAGCATACCGCGACATTGAGCGAAACCCAATGCCCAGGCTGGAGGCATGATCGGTTTTCCGGTCAGTTCCATATACCGGCCAATGATTTGCTTGTAGGTTGGGCCAAAAATGAAATAATAGATCATCTCGCCTCCGGGGGCTGAAAAAGAGTAATAATTTTTGTCTTCCAGTCCAAAGTCAAATTCGGTTTTAAAAGTATTGTCAAAGAAAATTCCATAACCGGCGCTGCTCATGAAAAACGGAATGCTTTTGTAAAGCGGGTCTTCATTCACCTCGTAGCAAGGTTTATCACTGTTCCACATTTTAAAGCGGCTACCGACCCGGTTGATTGGCCCGTTTTTCTCTCCGAGTCCGTAGATTCGTTCACCCGGACGCAAAGTTTTATAACCCGACATTTTCACCGAATCCTTTTCGAAACCACGATTTTGGAAATCTTCCATCAGCAATTTCTGGTACTTGTCGAAAATGCGAATCTGAAACGGCGATTTGTTGATCCGGACAATCAGGTCACCGGTATAAATTTCGAAGCTCTGTGGCAGTTCCGAAATATTCAATTTATCTGTTGAATTTCCGTCTTTGATCACTGCAAACGATTCATTGTTTCGCTTAAAATTATCCTGATCGTACCAGATTTTCAGGATACCGGAACTGACTTGTTCCAATTGAACTTTTATTTGGTTTTCGCAGGTAAATACTGCTTTGTTGCCCTGTACTTGATAAGAAAGACAGTTGCCTGAAGTTACAGGTTGGTACACTGCTTTTTGTGCAAAAAGCGATCCGGCTAACAGGATCAGTCCTGCCAGTAAAATTTTTATTTGTTTCATAAATAAGCAATTACTAATTAGTTTTTAATATTCCACCACAATCATATCCCAGTATTTCAGTTCCGGAAGTACAAAACTGACTTTATTCCCGGTTTGTACGAAGTTCAGCGAACGAGATGCCCCGCCAATGACATCAGGAGAAGCCATCCACATTTTTTTGACAGCGGCATCGCTGGTTAAAATCAGTCTGGCATCTTTTATGAGAACCGGAGAAGCTTGAATTCCAGTGTTATCACGCCAATTCTGGGTAGTCGAATTTGTAAAATTGATCAGGTGAATGACCTGAGTGTTTTCTACTTTTTTCCCGAAGGCGGCAACAGTTCCCTGAGTTGCGAGCCAGGCGCCAATCAGCATTTTTTGATCAGAAGAAGTGATCGTTACATTGTTGAAAGCGCCTCCATCGCGAAGTAAATTCTGGTAAGCTACCAAAAAGTCGGAGAAAGTAACCAAAGCGCTTTTGAGATCATCTCTCATGCTTAGGTTACTATTCGGAAAATATTCTTTTCCCAGCATGTGTTCGCCTAATTCAAGATGCGCCCCGCCAAAGGCGAAGATAACCGCATTGGTCATCAAAACTGAAGGCGTATTGAAATAGCCTTTGTTATTGGCCAAATCGTAATTCATGTAGGCAGCCAGCACTGTATTCTTCGTATTGTTGCTGTACACATTATTCTGCTGAATCAGGTTTGAAAGATCGCTGTAACTGTCAAAAGGCCCCCAGACTTCGGTGTAAAGAAAATCTGCTGAAGATTCGGCAATACCTTTCTGACCGTATTGAGACACGGCATTCATTACGATATCCTTTTGCGGCTCGCCGGCTTTTATCTCATCAATAAACGGTTTGAAAGTCAGTGAAAGATTCAGAAAAGTACCATCGTATTTGTAACGGGCACCTCTGTCGCCAAGCTGATCCATGTGAAAACCATCGAAAGCCAGATGCTGGTATACATTTTTATTTTCGTTGATCAAGTACTGTTGCCATGCCGGATTCGAAGGATCGCACAAATAAATGTTGCTCAGAAACGGAGATGAAAGCAGGTGAAAATCCCTGTTGGTATGCGTGTTATCCGTAAAAACATGCCATTCATTCTGAACTCCGTCGGCTTCAGCATTTTCCCATGCCCCATAAATCAAATTATAAAACATGGTTTTCATATTGCGACTGTGAGCAGCAGTGATATATCTCTGAACAGTACTAAAATAGATATCCCTGTTAATGATGTCTTTCCAGATGCTCGCAGGAGTTGAACCTATTAATGGCAGAGGTTTATGGTGTTTGTTGTGCCAATCGTAAAACTGCAGGCCATTGATGTGAAACCTGTTCAGATTACCGATTACGCTGTTTACTTCAGCATCGCTTAACTCAGGAAATTTGGATAAGAACCCATAACGAGGGAATTTTTTCCAGTTGGAAGAAACATCAACGGCAATGGTTGCATAAATAGTTTCTTTTCTATCAGATGCAGAATAAACTTCAGCCATATAACCTCTGTAATCGGTTGCGGGAGTTTTCCATTTCCAGGTTGAAGCAGTTACATCAACGTCCGAGAGAACCGTATTCAGGTATTTATACCTCACTTTTGCTGTGGCCGGAAGTGTAGCATTATCCATGCTGAACGTAACCTCCTCATCAGGATTGTAAGCAACTTTATCTGTTTCAATTGTCATGTTGCTGTATGATGGAGTAGCTGAATTTGCCGGTATATCCGTAAGCTTGATGCTTGAATCATCTCTTTTATTACACCCCAAACATGCAATTGCAACTAATACGATTAAACCGATCCTTCCCAACTTCATCTCTCAAAAAATTATACGATTGAATACACCTGAATAGGATAAAATCAGGAGGCTGTCTCAAAAGCAACACTGTCAGGTCGAATGACGCTGACAGGTCAAACAGAAGTTGCATACGAACAACCTGTCAGCGGCTGAAAAACCTCGTTGAACAGAGAACAACCTTTGAGACAACCTCCTAAATTCTTCATCCTTATTGCTTCTGAAAACTTAATGAAAGTGTCTCTACATTAGCCTTAATCACATAATTTCCATCTGCGGTAATATTCCATTTATT
>JAUYTA010000908.1 GCA_030695265.1 Bacteroidota bacterium | reverse complement strand
GTGTTAACATATCTGCTCCTGTCCGGCTTGCACTTAGATATCTGTCTCCAATCTTTCTGATAAAACCTGCCCCATCTTCAGGTAACATATCGTTGTTCGCAATTTCCTGCAAAGAGTATGATAAGCTATATTCAATCGTTGGCTTCTTCATAATTTTTCCGATTTTTGATGTGATCAGAATAACTCCGTTACTGGCCTGTGAACCATAAATAGCAGTAGCACTGGCATCTTTCAGAATATCAACCGATTCGATATCACTTGGATTAAGGTCAATTAAATTACCTCTGTAAATAATACCGTCCAAAACCATAAGTGGAGTACTACTTCCTGAAATTGAGGTGCGTCCACGTATGGTGATTAATGGATCTGATCCTGCAGTAGTTACAGCTCCAACATTTAATCCGGCAATGGTTCCCTGAAGTGCAGAGCCTAAACTTACATTCGGTGATTCTCTAATTGCATTAATATCTGCCCGAACAACCGATCCGGATAGATCTTTCTTTCGTTGCGTGCCATACCCAATGGCCACAACTTCTTCAATTCCAATGGTTTCTTCAGTAAGAACAACATCTATCGTTGGTTCAGTACCAACTTTTACTTCCTGTCCCTTCATTCCGACAAATGAAAACTGCAAAGTAGCATTCTCTGGAATGTCCGAAAGAGAATAATTTCCATTGGTGTCCGTAATATTTCCATTGGTGGTACCTTTAACTACGACTGAAACACCCGGCATTGGGGCGCCTGAAGAGTCGGTAACTTTGCCGGTTACGGATTTTTGCTGTTGGGTGCTGTTTTCCAAAAAACTGGAATTAGAACTGTTTTCGTCGGTAATAATTATATACCGATCAACAATTTTGTACTGCAAATCGGCCGCTCCGAGAATTTTATCCAGAATAGCATTAATTGTCTGGTTTTCAACTTTTAAGGAGATAATTTTTTCCACATCCAGTTTGGTACTGTTGTAGGCAAATTTAAACTCCGACAGTGATTCAATTTTCTTGAAGACACTCTCGATGGTGGCATTTTTCGACTCAAACGACAACCTGGTTGCCTGCGAGTAGGTAACTGAAGCAAAAGACATCAGCCCCAAAAGAAGTAACAAGAAAGTTAGTTTCATAATGCGTAAATACTTTCGTCCGGGGATAAAAAAATCCCTGAACAAACATGTTCTGTTTTTTTTCATAAATTTGTAGTGTTACGTGTTAAACAATGGTTTGACATTTGAAAGAGCGGTAATTCTTCGACCAATTATCGCTCTTTATTTTTTCTGCATATTTTTTGTTTTGGCGTTAAAATTATTTTCTCTTTTTCGTATTTATAATCGACCAACAGGGCCAGACTTAGAATATCCATCAATCGTTCCAGACGCTCGCCTTCAAACAATTCGACAGTTAACCTACGGTCGTTAAACAGTTTTTCATCGTAAACCAACTCTACATTGTACCACCGCTCTATTTTCCTAACCAGTTTACCAAAAGTGTCGTCTTTAAAGAGGAGTTGGTTTTTTTTCCAGCCGTTAATTTCATCCTGCGGAAAGCGGTTGAGTACCAACTGACGATCAGTTTTTAAATAAACGAACGACTGTCCGGGTTTTACTTCCTTTTCAACTATCTGATTGGATGAATTATTTATTAGCAGATTTATTTTCCCCTCAAACAACGAGGCTTCTATCTGATTTTCGTCAGAATATGCTT
>JAUYTA010000903.1 GCA_030695265.1 Bacteroidota bacterium | reverse complement strand
CAGTGATTCGCGCCTGATTTACGCTCATGTGATGAAGTATTTTATCATTTTCGGATTGCTTATATTTTTGGGAATAACGCTTTTTATCGATGTTTTTAAAATTGTAATCGGTTCCGAATATCATTCCGGACTAAAAGTGGTTCCTTCAGTTTTAATGGCCAATTTATTTCTGGGTATTTATTTTAACCTTTCGCTTTGGTACAAACTTTCGGACAAAACCTGGATGGGCGCTGTTATTGGCGGAATTGGCGCAGTTTTGACCATCGGTTTTAATATCTGGCTCATTCCTTTAATGGGTTACATGGGTTCGGCTTATGCCGTGCTGATTTGCTTTGTGCTCATGACGGTAATTTCTTATGTGGTTGGTCAGAAATACTACCGCGTTGAATATGACCTGAAACGCATATTGCTTTATTTTACTGTCGCTGTCGGTTTGTATTATATCTCTTCAACGGTAAATATATCGTCAGAATTATTGAAATACGGACTTAATATCAGCCTGTTTACTGCATTTCTTCTGGTAGTATTTTTTGCTGAAAAAAATGAGATAAAAAGTTTTATTAAAAGAAATTAGAGTAAAATACTTTTAAGTATTATTTTTGGAAATTATTCATTGAATTATGGCGAAAATTAAAATTGGAATAGCAAGCGATCATGCCGGATTTGAAAGAAAACAAACTGTGCTGAAATACCTTCAGGAACAAGGAATTGAATACAAAGATTTTGGTGCATTTTCTGACGAAAGCAGCGATTATCCTGATTATGCGCACCCATTGGCTGAGGCTGTAAGCCATGGCGAATTCGATTTGGGAATTACTTTGTGCGGTAGCGGAAACGGAATTAACATGACGGCCAATAAACACCAGGGAATACGTTCGGCAATTTGCTGGATGCCCGAAATTGCCATGTTGGCACGATTACACAACGATGCCAATATTTGTGCACTTCCGGCCCGTTATATTACTGATGAACAAGCCATTGAAATTGTGAATATTTTTCTGTCCACTGCTTTTGAAGGTGGCCGTCATATCAACAGAATCAACAAGATACCCTGTTAAAAATGTCAAAGCAAAAGGAAATATTCCTGCAAAAGTCAAAAGAGGTTGCCTTCGATCTGAAACATCGGAAAACAATCAAGTTTAATATTTCAAAGTACGATGCTGCTGTCGATCGTGGTTTGAAGCGTTACGCGAATCTTGATTTGGCAAAAACACGTGCTTCGTACATAAAATCTCAGGCGATTAATAATTTGCATGATTATTTACTTGAGTTTGAAAAAAATATCACAGCGAATGGCGCTTCTGTAATTTGGGCTGAAAATGAGGATGAAGCCATTAACGAGATTAAGAAATTACTGATAGAGAACAATTCAAAAACGGTGGTCAAAAGTAAGTCGATGACAACCGAGGAAATTGAATTAAACGAACATCTGGAAGAAATTGGTGTTGAGTCGCTTGAAACCGATTTGGGCGAATACATTGTTCAGCTGGCAGGAGAAAAACCATATCACATCGTAACTCCCTGTATGCACAAATCGCGTCAGGATATTGCCGAACTATTCACTGAAAAATTCAATACTCCTAAAGGGAGTTCTCCCGAATATCTTACTGCTTTTGTCAGGAAAAAACTGCGTGAAAAGTTTACGTTGGCCGATGTGGGAATTACCGGCGCCAACTTTCTGGTAGCCGATGTCGGTGGAATTTGCCTGACCGAAAATGAAGGAAATGCGCTGATGACGGTTTCTTTTCCCAAAATTCACATTGTGATTGCCGGAATTGAGAAGGTTATTCCACGTATGAAAGACCTTGGTTTAATGTGGCCAATTTTGGCAGCTCATGGAACCGGGCAGCAAATTTCGGTTTATAATTCATTGATTACCGGCCCGAAAAAGGACGGAGAAACAGATGGTCCGGAAAAAATGTTTGTGATTCTTTTGGACAACAAGCGCACTGCCTTGTTCGAAAATGATGACCAATACGAAGCCCTGAAATGCATTCGCTGCGGAGCCTGCCTGAATGCTTGCCCGATTTATAGAAATGTTGGCGGATACACCTACGATGCGACATACAGCGGACCGATCGGTTCAATAATCACACCTTTCTTCAAGGGTTTGAAAGAATACAATCACCTGAGTTCGGCTTGTTCTGTTTGTGGAAAGTGTACCGAAGTTTGTACGGTAAAAATTCCCCTGCACCACATGTTGCTTATTA
>JAUYTA010000901.1 GCA_030695265.1 Bacteroidota bacterium | reverse complement strand
CGATCATGAAAACAAAAATGAAACTAACTGCCCATAAAAACGGAGCTTCAGGATTAATAGAACCCTTGTGCATGGTTGATATCCAGTTAAATACCTTGATAGCACTTGGTATTGCGACAATAAATGTCAGGATTGAAAAGGTATATTGTGCGGTTCCGCTCATTCCTGAAGTAAACATGTGGTGACCCCAAACGAAGTAACCTACAAAGGCGCTGGCCAGTGTTGAAGCAATGATTGCACGGTATCCGAATATATGTTTTTGCGAGAATGTTGGGATTATTTCAGAAATGGCACCCATCGCCGGAAGTATCATTACGTAAACGGCGGGGTGGGAATATATCCAGAATAAATGCTGGTATAAAATCGGGTCGCCGCCCAACGCAGGATCAAATACCCCGATGTTAAAAATTCGTTCGAGTGCGACAAGCACCAGCGTAATTCCAACAACAGGGGTTGCCAGTAACTGAATCCAGGCTGTTCCGTATAGCGACCATGGGAAAAGTGGCATTTTAAACCATGTCATGCCTGGTGCACGCATCCTGTGTATGGTCACTATAAAGTTTAATCCGGTTAGAATCGACGAAAATCCCAGTACAAATGCTCCGAATATGGCAGGAAGTAAATTTGTTCCCGATTTAAAGCTGTAAGGAGCGTAAAAAGTCCATCCGGTGTCGGGTGTTCCGTTTCCGAAAAGTACTGATGAAATTACCAGCAATGCGCCCGCTACATAGAAATACCAGGATAGCAGGTTTAACTTCGGAAAAGACACGTCTTTGGCTCCGATCATTATGGGGAGGAAAAAGTTGCCAAATACCGCTGGAAGTCCGGGTATTACAATCATGAAAATCATGATTACGCCATGTACCGTAAAAACTGCATTGTATGTTCCCGGATCCATGATGGTTTTACCCGGTGCAATTAATTCAAGTTTCATGGCCAGTCCAAGACCTACGCCCACCACGAACATGACCAACATCGAATACATGTATAAAAGGCCGATACGCTTATGGTCGGTAGAAAATATCCATCCGAATATTCCTTTGTATTTTCCTTTGTAATCGAGGTAACTTACCTCGTTTGAAGGATGAGTTGCTGTTTGCATAGATAAAATATGTTTGTTTATTTTTTTCTTTTTGGTTTAAATATCAGGAACAGAAAAAGAATACTGGCAAAGAACAATATCAATGTGCCGGTAATTTTTGTTACATTCAGCACATAGGCCTGTCCAACCGGATCGTACGAAAAGCAATACTGCATTATTTTATTGATGGTTGGCGACGACATTCCCTTTGACGATTCGATAATGGCCATTTTGAAATCGAATGGCTGGAAATAAGTGCCATTCATGTAACGGGTAATTTTACCTTTCGGGCTCACCACAGTTACTGATGCAGCATGCAGAAAGTCATTTCCTGTTCTTTTATATTTGAACCCGGTTGCATTGGTTCCTTTTACAATGCTTGCACTATCCGAAACAAAAAACTTCCATCCATTACTGATTTCCTCTTTTTTGTCCACCAGATTCAGATAGTTTACTTTTTTCCGAATGCCTAAATCAATGGTTTCGGTAGGATCAAAACTGATGGTAAGCACCTGGTAATCCACACCTGCAACCATATCCGATGCGTTCATTACATTTGCCAAACCTTCCATCAGTGGGCTGCAAACTCCGGGACATCTGAAATAGACCCAATTAATAATGGTTGGTTTGTCGATTAAATCGGTTAGAACTACCCGCTGGTTGTTCTCGTCAATCAAATAAATATCGGTGGGAATAAATTCATCAAGATGTTCTACAATGCCAATCTCAGGATCTTTTGTTTTGTCGTCGAAGGCTTTTTGTCCTGAAGAAATTATGCCTGTGAAAATTATAAAAACAACCAGAAGTAAAAAGGATTTATTGCAGATCATTTTAAAAATATCGTTTACAATCAACTTGCTCTTTTTTAATGGGAAGTTATCCTGACTTTCAGGTTTCTTCTTTCGGGTTAATCTGTTACGCTTAGGTTGATCCATTTCTGATTTTTGGTTTTCAACAAAATGCTTGTTGGCTCAATAGCTGTTTTGCCATAAGAAACCCAAAACAGCCTTGAATGTTTATGAAAATTCAATATTTATTTGCAGCAACTGCCAGCTTCGGTCTTTACATGAGGCGCCAATTTTTCAGCATTTGGACTGATATATGGAATACCCAGCGACATGCCCCTCAGGATAAAAAGCACGCCAAGCATAAAAACAAAGTAAGGAACTACCTTTTGCATTTTGCTGCGTACCCGTTGTCCGATGGCATCACTTGCCAACGTTGCGATTAAAAGTAACGGAATCGTACCAATTCCAAAAAACATCATAAAAAGTGCGCCGTTCAAAACTGTTCCTGAACTGATGGCTCCGGCAATCGCTACATAAACCAGTCCGCAAGGCAATAAGCCGTTCAGTAAACCGATCATCAGGAGCGAAAAATACGAACGGTCGGTAAATAGTTTTCTAAGCCTGCCTATCAAACGTGCCGAAAAGCCGGTGAAAAGGTTGCCGATGGTAATTTTTTCCCTGAATAAGAATGGAAACAACACGCTGATTATCATTGCTGCACCGAGCAAAATGGAAGTCCATCGCTGAAAACCTGCCATGTGAATTCCGCGACCCAGCAACCCGAATAAAATACCCAAAATGCTGTAAGTGACTACCCTGCCCGAATTGTACAATACAGCTCCGGAAATTTTTGAAATCAGGTTGTGCTTTTTTAGCGGAAGGGCAACCACTATTGGGCCACACATTCCAATACAGTGAAAACTGCCGATCAGGCCAATGGTTAGCGGTGTGATGAAGTCCATAAAAAGAGTTTAATGTTTCAGGTTCAAAGTTTCAAGTTGTGTTGTGTGCCAATTTCACTTTCTTATTTCTTGTTTTTTATTTCTTATTCGATATTGGTTATTTTTTTAAGACAAAGACGCAATTAATTGCGTCTCTACCTTTCTACCACAATTTCTTCCTCCTGATAATAGGAAACCTTGTTTGCTATCCAGTCGATTTTTACCTGATACCTTCCTTTTTCAAGGTTTTTCAGATCGATGATTTGCAAAAAAGCAGTATCCGTTTTAACTTCAAGGTTATAATCCCTTCTTGCTTCAACTGGACTATAAAAATGAATTTTACCGGTCACGTTCTGATACTCTCCAAGATTTGGGAATGTCAGCTTCAATGTGTCTGCGGAAAGTCCAAAAACAATTTTCACATCAAGATTAGCCGTATTCCCAACTTTTTCGATGTGTTGCTGGTAAATGATTGATTTCTGATAATAGTCCTTATCAACCAAATCAAAATCTTGCCTGATGGCTATTGAAACCAAAAAGCTCATTCCGGCTACCATCACCAGCAAAGCCAATACGACTCCGGTTCCCCAGTTAAATTTCATAAAAAGCCTCCCCCTTCCCCCTCCAAAAGAGGGGGTAAAAAACCAACGATTTTGTTATTGTATAAATCTTCATTTCACTATTATTTTACTCGAATATTTTGCTCGAAGCGTTCTTTAAGTCCCCTCTTTGGGAGAGCTTGTCCCGACTTTTCGGGAGGATTTAGGGGAGGCCTTCATCCAGAGAATTCGGCCCGACAAACGAAGTTGATATTTTGTCAATCATTTTTCCATTTTCGAATATGCCAATTTCCAGATGGCTGTTCGACGATTTTAAGGTTTCCTTTTTCAGAACCACCAGCAGGTTTCTGTTGGCAACTTCGCCTTTCTCTGTTTTGAGGGAATCTCCCATCAGAAGAATTTCACCTTCAGGAGAAAGTAGTTTTAATTCGATACTGACGACTGAATTCGTTTTGTTTACCATTTGCAGGTTGTACAAATTACTGTAATGTTCCTGCCCGTATTCCTGAAACATCGTTCCTGGCGAGCGGTTGATTGTAGTTTCCACATCACCGCGAACAGTGAATAAATAGATCATCAAGGTCAACAGGGCAATTAACACCGTTGAATATGCAATAACACGCGCATTGAACTTTACACTTTTTCCTTCCGAGATTGATTTTTCGGAGGTAAAACGTATCAAACCGCTTGGTTTTTTCACCCTTTTCATCACTGAATTACAGGCATCGATGCACGATGTACAATTGATGCATT
Source organism: Bacteroidota bacterium (assembly GCA_030695265.1). Taxonomy (GTDB): domain Bacteria; phylum Bacteroidota; class Bacteroidia; order Bacteroidales; family Prolixibacteraceae; genus Aquipluma. Next base: position 1,211 of record JAUYTA010000901.1, on the reverse strand, counting down.
CGAGTTGGGTCCCGTTACGAATGTCAATTCCGGTCGGGCAAACATCAACACAGCTAAAGCAATTGACGCAATCGCCGTGTTCGCTTCTTCGAAGTTCAGCATTTCTGCGTGGTTCACCGCGTTTGTAATCGTAGGCCACCAGAATGGTATTCACATCGAGCATTACCCCCTGCAATCTGCCATACGGACAAACTACTGTGCAAACCTGTTCGCGGAACCATGCAAACACAAAATAATGAACTCCTGTAAATGCAATTACACCCATTAGCAGGCCGAAACGTTCCTGCGGCCAGCTATTTATAATTTCGCCAAGCTTGTCAGTGCCGGTGACATAGGAAACAAATGTGATAATGGTGAAGAACGAAATAAACATGTAAATGCTGTGTTTCAATATCCGTTTCAGGATTTTTATCGCATCAGCATCTTGCGCTGCCAGTTCTTTTTGTTGTTCTGAATTGCCGTCAATCAGGTATTCGATGGGCCGGTATAAAAACTCCATAAAAACTGTCTGCGGACAAACCCAACCGCAGAAAACCCTTCCGTAGATAACTGTAAACAATACAATAAACACAACCAAAGTGATGATTGCCAGTACCAGCAAATGAAAATCCTGCGGATAAAAAGTCGTTCCAAACAATACAAATTTGCGTTGCAGAAAATTCAGAAAAATCAAAGGATCTCCATTGATTTTCAGGAATGGAGCCAGGTAGAAAAAAGTGAGCAATGTCCAGGCAATAATTCGCCTGATATTGTACAACTTCCCTTTGGGCATTTTCGGGAAAAGCCAAACACGCTTGCCATCTTTTCCAAATGTTGACGGCCGGTCTCTGAAGGTCGTTTCCTGATAGTTTTCCATTAAAGCCTCCCCCAAACCCCCTCCAAAAGAGGGGGCTTAAAAAACCAGTACTTGCAAGTTTGATTTCTTGACATATAAAATTTCTTTTTAGAGATAAATATCAATAATATTCAGTCGCCAAACTCCCTTCCCCTTGGGGGAAGGGTTGGGGTTGGGGCTGTTAGTTTTTTACAAATTTCTCTCCCTCCGGCGCTTTCTGGTTTGGAGGATTGGTTCCGTGCAAGCTAAGAATATATTGGATCACATTGTTTATCTGGGTTTTATTCAATTGACTTTTATACGAAATCATCCCTTTTTCAATAACACCTTCATTCACAACTTTGAGCAAATCTTCCGGGTTTCCGCCATGAATCCA
>JAUYTA010000900.1 GCA_030695265.1 Bacteroidota bacterium | reverse complement strand
GCACAAAACTTCGGATCTTCCAGTTTGAAGTCTTCCCGAATATGCCCGCCACGGCTTTCTTCCCTGATTAATGCTGATTTGCAAATGAGGGTGCAAATATCAGTAATGTGTTTGATTTTTAAAAGATTGTATTCATTAATTTTTTGCGGTAATTGAATTCTTATTGCATTAAGTTCGTCAATTGCCTCCGTTAGTTTTACTGCCGCCCGCACAATCCCGGCTTTTTTGCTCATCAATGTGGCAATTTTATTTTTTGTTTCAAGAAAAATATTTTCATTTTCCTGATCAACATGAATGCTGTTTAATTCAGGTAAATCCATTGTAATATCAGCACGTTGCATTGCTTTTTCAGCTGCACGCTTCCCGAAAACCAGACACTCCAGCAAGGAGTTGCTTGCAAGCCTGTTGGCTCCCATAACTCCCGTTGAAGCTACTTCGCCACAAGCAAATAGCCCTTCGATGTTGGTTTCGCCATGCAAATCGGTTTGGATACCGCCTACCATGTAATGCGCTGCCGGTGAAATTGGCAACAGGTCGCGTGTAAAGTCGATACCGTATTTTAACAAGGTTTGATGGATGTTCGAAAAGCGTTTCTTTACTATTTCAGGATTGAGGTGTTTTAAACTGAGGTAAAGAAAATCTGCCTGGTGTGACTGTAATTCATTGTAAATGGCATAAGCTACCACATCGCGCGGGGCAAGTTCTGCAAGCGGATGGATGTATTGCATAAACCGTTCACCCTTTGGGTTCAACAACCAGGCGCCTTCGCCGCGAACCGCTTCGCTGATCAGAAATGCTTCTTCGCCGGGGATACTCAAAGCCGTTGGATGGAATTGAATAAATTCGATGTCAGAAAGTTTTGCTCCGGCATGGTACGCAAGCGCAATCCCGTCGCCGGTGGCAGTGTGTGGGTTGGTCGAACGGTCGTAAATGCGCGACAATCCACCGGTTGCAATGATGGTTGATTTTGATTTGAAAACGATATTTTTACTACTCACAAAATCGAATGCCTGAACACCTGCGCAAATAT
>JAUYTA010000740.1 GCA_030695265.1 Bacteroidota bacterium | reverse complement strand
GAATAAGTAACTTAAAAGTATAAATACCCCCAAAAGAAATGTAAAAAAAATCAGGAGAATTTTTTAATCCACTGAAATTTCTAATACGAATCAATAGTTGAAAAATAAGGCTTTGTCATGTTTGGTATGGGTAAGAATTTTTACTGACCAAAAAGTATAATTTAAAACGAGGAAATCCTTTGCTAAAAAAACCTTATTTCTAATTAAGCAACCTTAGTAGTAAACATAGATCACCCTTGTTTTAACCTTATTAATGCATGAGAAAATCAATAAGGTAATAAGGTCACATTCAGATTCACGAACCATTACTACTAAGGTTTCTTTGACAAATAAGGTTTTAAAAAATGAAAATTTCTATACTGAAATCCTTTAGCCGTGGCTGTTTGCTACGACAAAAAATGATAAAGGAAGAGGAGGAATATTTTCCCTCTGAATGGCAAGAGGTATTCGCGAAGTTTTTTCAAGGCAATTGTCATCTGGTTTTCAACCGTTTTGACAGAGATGCCAAGTTTTTCAGCGATTTCCCTGTTGCTGAGATCTTCAAATTTGCTCAGCAAAAATATTTCCCTGCATTTAGGGGCAAGCTGATCAACCGCTGCATCCAGTATCTTTTTAAATTCATTGGTGTCGATGTACGAATCCTCTTCTTCCGAAGTAATCAGCGGTTCAATTTTGCCGATTTTTTCAACAATCCTCTTTTTGGTTTTGGTATCGCGCAGCAGGTTCAGGCTTTTAAATTTGGAAGCCGAAAACAAAAATGATTTTACAGAAGTGGTTATTTGAAGTTTTTCCTTGTTTTCCCAAAAATAAACAAATATATCCTGAACGATTTCTTCTGACCATGCCTGATCGTGAAGATAGACATGCACGAAATTGCACAGGTCGTCGTAATACCTGTCGAAGAAGTATTTGAAGGAGTCAACATCTCCTTCGATCATCTTCTTTACAATGTAGAGTTCTTCGCTGGTAATTTCTTTGGCCAAGGGTTTTCAGAATTTGGCATAAAACTACAAATTTTTTGGTGAGGTTGAAATTTGGGGTACACGAAAACCCGGGAATGGGGTGATTGTTCGTATATTAGTGAACTTTAAATTCAGGAAATTAAGCCATGAGAAAACTTGCAAGTGTCCAGAAAATAAAAGCATTGGAACCCATTGAAAATGCTGATGCCATTGAAAAAGCCACCGTGTTGGGTTGGCAGTTGGTGGTGAAAAAAGGTGAATTTCGGGTAGGCGATTTGGCCGTGTATTGCGAGGTTGATTGTTTGATGCCCGACAAGCCTGTTTTTGAATTCTTAAAACCCCGGGGAATGCGGGTTCGAACCATCAGGCTTCGCGGACAAGTTTCACAGGGCATCTGTTTCCCGTTGTCAATTTTGCCAGCCGATTTCGAAATTGTGGAAGATGCAGATTGCACCGAAGTTTTGGGCATTGAGAAATATGAACCGCCAATGCCGGCCTGCTTAGCCGGAATTGCGAAAGGCAAATTCCCTTCATTTATTCCCAAAACCGATGAAACAAGGGTGCAGGTTTTACAGCACGTTCTGGACAAATACAAAGGCACAAAATGTTATGTGACCGAAAAAGTGGACGGAAGCTCCGGAACGTATTTCATTAACAAGG
>JAUYTA010000894.1 GCA_030695265.1 Bacteroidota bacterium | reverse complement strand
CAACAGCAAACGCGTTTTGTGCTACTTTAATTAAATCCATTGCTATAAGTTTTAGTGGCAATATTACATCAAATCAATGAGTAAGAGATTGCTGAAATGTGGCGCAAAAATAATAAAATTATTCGTTCCGCAACTTGCATTCCCAACAAAATCTGTTGTACTCTTAATAAATCAATGACCTGGCGCACCTATCATTTTCAAATGATCGCCGGTGCTGTCAACAATTACTTTTTTCCACCATTCAGGATAACCTGGCTGGCTCGGTCCAACAGGCATTCCTGTCTCAGAACGTTCAAAAACGCCATCTTTTTCTTTCTTGATGTTTCCATCAATAAATTTCACAATCAGGTACTGTGATAATTTTTTCCATTCCTTTGTCATTCCATTCCCCTGATTGATTGAATAATCTGTTAAAAACTGAAGCGCTTCCTTTTTCTTTCCGGCATTCCAAAGATTTTGAGCAGCCATGTCAACACTTGGCGTATATGCTACAAATTTATCTTCCAGATTTTTCTGAACTTTTAATACATCAGGAATCATGGCATCGTAACGAAGATATGCAAAGTTCGAAACCACATTAAAAGTCCAGAAGGCAGACGTTTCTGAGAAGGTAAGCAAATCGCCGTTTCCTTCCTTAAAACACTCCGGAATTTCAGTTATTCCGCAGTACATAGGAGCATAGCAGGTACTGTAAGCATCGTCAACGCCAAACCAAAGAATTCCGCCAATCGGATTTGGCAACCATGAACGTGATTGCGACACAAATGAGAAACCGGTCTGCTGGGTTGAAATAGCCCGTTCGTTTACGTAGTCAGCCGAATCAACCTTAAAAGTTAAAGGCCTCCAGCGGTATGGCAATCTGAATGGACCCGCACCGGCATCTTTGGTCATGTCAAGAGCAGTTCCCTGGTAATGATCGCGCATCATTCCCATTACATCCTGAACTGTCAGTTTTTTATCAGGCTTAATCCATAACGGCATCCGGTTGGTCGGAAAACTATTTTCTCCGCCATTTTTCACCTTTCCAAGTGCGTATTGTTCGTATTGTTTCATTCCTGAATTTACCTTATTAAAACCGGCAAATACTCGTGCATCGCTAAAACGTGCGCCGCTGAAATCGACCGGGGCATAAACATCGGAAAAACTGAAATCTTTGTTGAGCCCATCGAACCAACCTTTTTCACGTGCAAACGAAATTACATCTTTGGCAAATAAGCAATTTGCCGGATCGTTCATCGGGAAAGTTGTGATACGCGCCTGATTGGCATGACCGCTGATATATCCGTCGGGAATGCGCTGGGCAACCCAAACGGCACCTTTTTCGCCATCGCCTTTGCCTATCATTTCCATGATCCATACTTCGTTGGGATCAGAAATTGAAAATGATTCGCCTGAACTCGCGTAACCGTATTTATCCATTAAATCCGCAATAACTTCGATGGCTTCGCGGGCTGTTTTGGCACGTTGCAAGGTAACATACATCAGGCTGCCGTAATCCATAATTGCGCCCTTTTGCGTAGCCAGTTCTTCACGACCGCCATAGGTTGTTTCGCCAATTGCAACCTGAAACTCGTTCATATTGCCAACAACACTAAAAGTATGGGCAACCTGCGGTATTCTACCTAAAAATTTACCGGTATCCCACTCATAAATATCGCGCATTGCACCTGCAGGATAATCCTTTGCAGGCTGAAAATACAATTCGCCATATAAAGTATGCGAATCGGCTGCATAGGTAATCATCGTAGAACCATCGACAGATGCGCCTTTGGTAACCAAAAAATTGGTGCAGGCCAGCGAAACCTGGATGCCCAAAACCACTGTCAGCAGAGACAGTATAGCAATGTGTTTATACTTTCTGATCATGTTCTGTATTTTTGTTTTGATTTTTTCGTCCGGCAAATATATCAGAAAAAAGGACAAAGAAAAGGGATATAAATCAGGATGGTAGTGTTTGATAACGGCTAAATAATCTCTGAATTCCACAATGCCTTCAGAAACTGTTCTGCCGGAATGATTTCCACCCCATTCATCATTCTGGCATATTTATCTAAAAATTGCATCCACCTCGTATCCTGAACTTGTTCTCCCATAGTTGATGCTTTCGAATGACTGCATGTAACCAAGGTAGGCAATTAATTCCTGAATGATTAAATGTTCGAACGAATGACCAAAAATTTCAGTTCCGGGTAGTATATTTTTACGATTCAATAAATAATTGGCAATACCAACATCAAAAAAATAAAATTTGGGAGCCAAAATTGCCCTGCGTTTTAATGTTGCTGTAAAGCCTGGAATAAGATATCCAACCAACGTATCTTATTCTCATCTTCCAAAGACAATTTGCGGATATACATATCAACAATTGTTATTTTATCATGATAAAATTACATATCATGATTCAAATGTAGGAAGTCATTTTCAATAAGCCAACCTGTACACTCAGTTAACTTCGGCAAAATTGCAAGAGAATTCCAAATGGGTAATGTATTGAATAAATGATAGTAGATTCCCGATGCCATTTCCAACGTTGAAGCAAATCCAGAAGAAAAGGATAAAAGACCGGATCCTTATGTCCGTTTCCAGACGGCAATTGCAAGACAAATCCAGCCGGCAACAAAGGCCAGACCTCCAATTGGTGTGATTGCTCCCAATATTTTTATTCCTGAAATGGAAAGAGCATATAAACTTCCTGAGAAAATTAAAATACCGAATATCAGAAATATACCTGACCAGTTGAGCCATTTCGATTCAATACGAAATCCGAGCAATCCAACGAGTAATAAACCAAGTGCATGGTAAAACTGATATTCAACTCCCGTATTGAAAACAGCCAGCATATCCGGAGACAAGATCTTTTTCAATGCATGAGCACCAAATGCGCCGAACAAAACTCCCAAAGCCATAAAAACCGCGCCTGCCAAAAGTATATTTCGTTTCATTCGATTATATTATGAACCACATAGGCACATAGAGCACATAGAGAAATTAAAACTATGTGTCCTATGTGCCTATGTGGTTTGTTTATTTGTCAATTTTTAAAATTAATCAAGCTTATGAATCACCAGTCCCGAGCGAAGTTTTGGTTCGAACCATGTAGTTTTAGGAGGCATGATATTTCCTGAATCGGCAATGTTGATCAACTGTTGCATGGAAACGGGGAAAAGTGCGAAAGCCACTTTCATGTCGCCACCGTCAACTCGTTTTTTCAATTCGCCC
>JAUYTA010000884.1 GCA_030695265.1 Bacteroidota bacterium | reverse complement strand
CGATAGTATTGGATGTCTGAGTATTCAAAAATAACGATGTCACGATTACGAAGTTAGAGAAAAACATGTGGGTGGTTGAAACTTCAGACAACACTACCATGTACATCATCGAAGGCTCGAAAAAAGCCATGTTGATTGATACCGGAACCAAATGCGAAAAACTGGATGAGGTAATCAAACAAATTACCCAAAAACCACTTTTAGTGATGGTTACTCATATTCATCCTGATCATTCCGGAAACATAAAGTATTTCGATCAGATTTATATGCATCCGGGCGATACCGTTTTAATGCGGATGATGAAGGTTGAGTACAACGGGAAAATAAATTATGTGAAAGATGGGGAGAAATTCGATTTGGGAGGCACTCCTCTTGAAGTTCTTTTCACACCCGGACACACTCCTGGGTCCATTGTTTTGCTCGATCGTGCTACAGGAAATTGCTATACTGGCGATGCTTTCGGATCAGGCCTGGTTTGGATGCAACTTCAACCTCATGTTTCAATGGGTATTTATGCTGAATCGTGCCGAAAAATGGAGGTACTGATGGATAAAGGAATCACCAAAATCTATTGCGGACATTATCCGTATGTAAAAAAAGCTTTCGACAAAAATTATATGACCGAAATGCGACAGTTGGCCGAAGAGCTTTCGAAAGGTACTGCTCCTGAAGGTAAACCTTATCCTACCAAAGTTGGAATCGGCACACAAAATCCGATGATTACAACAAAAGGCAGCGCCAGCATTGTTTACGATCCCGACCATATAAACTAAAACATTTGACTATGAAAAAATTCCTTATCCTGATTATTGTTCCTCTTTGCATTGCCTGTACCTCAGTCCAAAAGTCCGAACTTATTGATGTGAATTCCGTGAAGGTTAAATCTGGAATAATTTCCGGAAAAACTACCGATGATCAGGCAGTGAAAATCTTTATGGGTGTACCGTTTGCTGCTCCACCGGTTGGCGAATTGCGTTGGAAAGCCCCTCAACCGGTTACTCCGTGGGACGGCGTTCGCGCCTGCGTTGACGCTCCGGCTTCGGCCATGCAGGCGCCCCCCAAACCATTTATGTGCTGGTCGAAAGAGTTTATGGCTCCGGAATCGCCACTGAGCGAAGATTGTCTCTACCTGAATATTTGGACTGCTGCTAAAACTGTACAGGATAAACTTCCTGTAATGGTGTGGGTTCACGGCGGTGGATTTACCGGTGGTTCAGGAACGGTTCCTTTATACAACGGTGAAGCCATGTCGCGCAAAGGGGTTGTGTTTGTTACTATCAACTATCGCCTCGGGATATTTGGATTCCTTGCACATCCCGAACTATCGGCCGAATCAGACCTAAAAACATCGGGCAATTATGGTATCCTCGACCAGATTGCCGCCCTGAAATGGGTGAAAGAAAACATTGCTGCTTTTGGTGGTGATCCGAATAATGTGACCATTGCCGGACAATCAGCCGGATCGTTCAGCGTAAATATGCTGGTCGTTTCGCCGCTTGCAAAAGGGTTGTTTCACAAAGCCATTGCACAGAGTGGTGGCATGTTTGGTAAAGATTTGATGTTGGGACAAACCTTACAAGCTGCCGAAGATGGTGGTAAGCAACTGACCGAAAAAATGGAAATAGCTTCAATTGCCGAACTTCGCGCCATTCCGGCTGATTCGCTGCTGAAAATTCCCGGACGTCTTGGAATTGTGGTAGATCGGGTGGTAATCCCTCCGGTTTACGAAACATTTGCTGCCGGAAAGCAAAATGATGTTTCGCTTATTACTGGCTGGAATGCCGATGATGGCGTTTCGTTTGGTCCACTTCCGTCATCCGAACAGTTTAAAGCGAATGTAAAAAGTCAATATGGCGACAAGGCCGAAAAATACCTTCATATTTTCCCTGCCAATACCGATGCTGAAGCAGGCCAATCGCAGAAATTGCTGACTCAGTTACGTTTCGGATGGCACAACTATACCTGGGCTAGAATGCAAACCAGTCACGGAACGGGTAAGGCTTATCTTTATTATTTCAAGCGTGTTCCACCGGGAGAACCGAACTACGGAGCTTTCCATTCTGCCGAGTTTGCATACGCCTTACACACCTTGAAATTGTGGGACCGCCCGTTTACCGATGTTGACTATAAATTGGAAGATGCCATGAGCAGCTATTGGGTAAATTTTGCCAAAACCGGCGATCCCAATGGCGAAGGCTTACCTGTTTGGCCGGTTTTTAATGATGGCCAACCCGAAGTAATTGAATTGGGCGACGAGGTAAAAGCTGCCCCGCTTCCTTATCCCGATCAGCTTAATTTTTTAAACGAAGTGAATTGAGATTACTTCAATTTATGAAAACCGGAAATCCGAACAAAGGCGTACTTCCGGAGTGGAAAGCCTATATTTTAACTTAAATTTATACTATATGACAATTAAATGGTATCGTTCAACTACACTTTATGCTGTTGTTCTCTCCTTGTTTACAGTTGTTTCATTGACTCAATGTAAATCTGATGGTAAACAGTCAGAAGATCAAAAGATTCAGGAAATTGTGTCAAAAATGACACTCGACCAGAAAGCTCAACTGGTAATTGGTACCGGAATGTTTTTCGAACTTCCGGATTCTATTCAGGCAAAAATGCCTCCGGGATTCAACGGTGCTATTGATTCAAATGACACCGTTTATTCTGAGATGGTTAAAAAAATAAGAAAATATTTACCAGGCGCTGCCGGTTTTTCTTCAGAATTTCAAGAGTTAGGGATTACAACCCAGGTTTTGTCTGATGGGCCGGCAGGATTGCGCATTCAGCCCAAACGAAAGGAGGAGGAGAGAACCTTTTATTGTACCGCCTTCCCGATTGCAACCGTGCTGGCTTCAAGCTGGGACACCGATTTGGTTTACAAGGTTGGCCAGGCGATGGGAAGCGAGGTAAAGGAATATGGATCTGATATTTTACTGGCTCCGGCCCTGAATATTCAGCGCGACCCGCTTTGTGGACGAAATTTCGAATACTATTCCGAAGATCCGCTGGTGTCGGGTAAAATGGCTGCTGCAATGGTTAATGGCATTCAATCGAATGGAGTTGGAACTTCCATCAAACACTTTGCCGCTAACAACTCCGAAACCAACCGGATGACAGTAAACACGATTGTGAGCGAACGTGCTTTGCGCGAAATTTACCTGAAAGGTTTCGAAATTACCGTGAAAGAATCTCAGCCCTGGACAGTGATGTCATCCTACAATAAAATTAACGGAGTTTATACTTCTGAAAGTCACGATCTGTTGACTAAAATACTTCGTGACGATTGGAAATTTGAGGGTTATGTAATGACCGATTGGGGCGGAGGAAGCGACGTGGTTGCCCAAATGAATGCCGGGAATGACATGATTCAGCCAGGCCAGCCCAAACAGATACAGGAACTGATTGCTGCCGTAAAGGATGGAAAACTTGACGAAAAAGTGCTGGATCTGAATGTTAGCCGAATCCTGAAAATTATGCTGAAGGCTCCTCGTTATAACAACTATCAATTTTCAAATACTCCTGACTTAACAGCACATGCCGCTGTAACCCGTCAGGCTGCAACCGACGGCATGGTTCTGCTTGAAAACAAAGACAATGCACTGCCAATTCAGGCAACCGTTAAAAACATTGCCGCTTTTGGAAATACATCTTATGATTTTATTGCCGGAGGAACCGGAAGCGGCGATGTAAATGAAGCTTATACGATTTCGCTGTTTGACGGTTTGACCAATGCAGGAATTTCTCCTGATGCCGATCTGACCGGAACATATCAGGCTTACATTAAAGAGGCACGAGCCAAACAAGGCAAATCAAAAAATTTTATCGTTGCTTTTATGGGCGGAATGGAACCTGTTGCTGAGATGAAGGTTTCCCCGGAACTGGCAAAAAAAATGGCAGTAAAATCGGATATGGCATTGATCACGATTGGCCGCAATGCAGGAGAGGGAGCAGATCGCACCGATACTGAAGGTGACTTCCAATTGACTGTTACCGAGAAAGAGATGATCAAAAATGTGACAGAGGCTTTCCATGCCAAAGGTAAAAAAGCTATTGTTGTGTTGAATGTAGCTGGTGTTATTGAAGTGGCAAGCTGGCGCGACATGCCCGATGCGATTTTAGTTGCATGGCTTCCCGGTCAGGAAGGTGGAAACTCTGTTGTTGATGTGTTGAGCGGAAAAGTGAACCCTTCAGGAAAACTGGCTGCGACTTTTCCAATGAATTACTCCGAAACCCCTTCAGCAAAAAATTTCCCTGGTGTTGCCGAAAAATCGGATAAGAAAGATGATGCCCCGGACTTATCCGGATTCTCATTTATGAAAAAGGTTCCATGGGAAATGACCTATGAAGATGACATTTATGTGGGTTACCGTTATTACAACACCTTTAAAGTTCCGGTTGCTTATGAGTTTGGCTACGGATTGTCGTACACCAAATTTGACTATTCAAACCTGAAATCAGGTACTTCTGATTTCACTGGCAAGCTCACCGTTTCGGTTGATGTTAAAAATACAGGGGCTGTTGCTGGCCGCGAAGTTGTTCAGGTTTATGTGAATGCTCCTTCAGAAAAACTGAAAAAACCTGAAGAAACACTGGCTGCTTTTGCAAAAACGAAATTGTTGCAACCGGGCGAATCGCAAACAGTAAGTTTCACGATTGAAACCAAAGATTTCGCTTCGTTTGATGAAACGACTTCATCGTGGATTGCCGAAGCCGGTAATTATACGCTGAAAGTTGGCGCCTCGTCATTGGCCATCAAACAAACAGCGAATTTTAAAATTGCGAAAGAACTGAATGCCGGCAAAGTAACCAAAGCCTTAGCTCCTTCACGCGAAATCAATAAACTGGTTTCGAAATAATCCCAGAATAGCCTAAAAAAAACACATAGGCACATAGAACACATAGTTTTTATCTCGTTTTTTCTATGTGCACTATGTGCCTATGTGGTTAATTTTTACCTTTTAATACTTCATTTGAAAATACGCCTATTATGAAAAACTTAACAAAGGAATATTGAATGGTATTTTATTTTTTGAGGTTTTTAGAGTATTGATTTGAAAATAAAAGGTTTGTATTATATTTAACCTCTCGAAAAAATAAAGTAATTCCAACAAAAAAAATATAGATTATGGGAACGTTTAGTAACAGAAGAGAGTTTTTGAAAATTTCGGCGGCAGGCGCCATTGGCCTGACAGTACTTGGCCCTATTGCCTGTAAACCAGCAGCAATCGACCGGAAAAGTTTTGGTGTCGGCATTCAGTTGTACACCCTTCGTGATGCCATGACAGCAGATGCTCTTGGTTCATTGAAAAAATTATCAGACCTTGGTTATAAAAACCTGGAACTCGCTGATTATTCAGATGGCAAGTTTTATGGCTTTACCCCCAAAGAACTGAAAAAGATTGCCAATGATTTGGGCATGGAGATTCTGAGCAGTCATACCCAGGTTGAAGCGGCTGGAATCACTATTGACAATGCTCAGAAAATGGCCGAAGACCATGCCGAGCTTGGCGTAAAATATTGCGTCCAGCCATGGGTGAATGAGCCAGACCGCAACATCGAATCGTACAAAAAAATGATTGGCGACTGGAACGAAGTTGGAAGAATAATGAAAGGGGTGGGAATTCAGTTTGGTTACCACAACCATAATTTTGAGTTCGCCAATATCGATGGCATAGTGCCTTATTATGATATATTTATGCCTGAAATGGATGCAGATCTGATTACCATGGAACTGGATCTTTTCTGGGCAAACAAAGCCGGACAGGATCCGGTAGAGATGTTTGGCAAATATCCTGGTCGTTTCCAGCTTTTGCACTTTAAAGATATGAAAACCAACGAAGCTCCATTTTTTGATGTAATTAAAGATGATGTTTGTTCTGTTGGTGCAGGTGTAATTGATTTCAAAAGGATACTGGCAGCAAAAGAAACAGCAGGAATGAAATACCTGTTTGTTGAAGACGATAACCAGGGTAACGGAAATACTTTTGAGGAGTTGGAAATCAGCATCAGTAACCTTACAACAAAGATTTTGGTATAAACTTCAGGCAAAAATGCGATTCTGATAAAAATTAAATGATCTGTAAATAATTGATTTATAGATACATATTTGGACAGATAAAAGTAAATGAAAAAATCCCTTAATTTCGGTTGAGGGATTTTTTCGTTTTCTGCGACATATACATGTAAGACAATATTTATGCAACAACAAAACATACCATGGGAGGCGATTTCAGCAAAGTTAAAAAACGATGCTGATCAGGAGCAGAGGAAGCAAATTCAGAATTGGCTGGATAGTTCTCCGGAAAATTTGCTGATTTTATCAGAGATTGTGAATACATGGTCGCTCACCAAAAATAAAACTGAGTTCTATCAGCCCGACATGACCATCAATTGGCAGAAGCTGATGAAACGGATCAATTATCAACCTAAACAAAAAGCGGTTCAAAATATCTATTTCCGGTGGGTCGCAGCAGCCGCTGTTCTGGCCATTGTTTTTCTTGCCGGAATTGGTTTGGGCGATGGGTTCAACACGACGCAAACGGCCGTTTCTTACACCAAAATAATTGCTCCTGAAGGAAACAAAACCCAGGTGGTTTTGCCCGACAGTACTTATGTATGGCTCAATTCAGGATCTGAATTGCAATACCCTTCAGATTATTCGGCCGAAAACCGCGAAGTGCAAATGAAAGGCGAATGTTTTTTTGATGTGGTAAAAGACCCGGAACATCCATTTGTAGTGAGCGGTTCAAAATTTAAGGTGAAGGTATATGGAACCCGGTTTAATATAAATGAACAC
>JAUYTA010000871.1 GCA_030695265.1 Bacteroidota bacterium | reverse complement strand
CAACAATCGTATAATCCGAAGTTGTGTTGGTGTTCAACCGTCTGAATTGTGCGTGGAAATAGGCAGCATCGGCCGGAACGTCGGTTAAGGTGTAATCAATCTGGTAATACAAAGTCATTTGATCTTTGTCGTTAATATTTTCCATGGTGATTTTGCATTTTTTGTGGAAAGGCATCATCCAGTAGCAATTAAAAGCGCTTCCCGGATTGACACAAACCGCCAGAGAGTTGAGCGGCGCGTATTGGTTCCAGCCCATTCCGAAGAAATCGCCCACCGGACATTCGACTGAAGGTTCGGTTTCATCGTCCCAATAAATGCGAAGGATGGAGAACCGCCAGTTTCCGGTTGGAGTCATCCAGATGTGCTGGATTGCGCCCGGACCTTCGATATCGGCAAGTGTTAAGGTTTCGCCCGGCTTGATCCTCACGTATGGATTCACTTTCCAGCCCTGTCCAAGATCACGGGCTGCATTCGTTGCGTTTGCCGTGTTTGTGGCAGCTTTGTCGTCGGGAGTTGCCATGCCGCCTTTGCCCTTTTCTCCGGTGAAATTTTCAGGACTAATTGAGCGGGTTTTTGCATCAGATAACCGATACAGGTTGCCCATATTCATATCAAGGCCATTGAATCCCTTTTGTGAAAATCCGTCGATGGTAAGCAGACAGATTAATGCTAAAAAAAGGAGTGAAGTTTTCATCGTTTTAGGTTTATTGGTTTGAATTCTCAAATATATCATCAAATTTCCAGATATATTGAAATAAGTGAATGCAAAATATTGATTTTGATAAAATTACTTTGGTGGTAAATTCATTTTGTTGCTTTTCATATTAACAGCTTGCACCGTCGCGGATTTTAAATTTCAATTTGCCTTAAATAAAAGTTGTAAATATTTCTAAAGTACTGATTTATTGTGTAAAAATATTTACTAAACTTGCATAGTACTACCAAGAGGTTTACGACTTGTTTAAAGATGCTTTACAAAAAGACGGCAGTGAGCAAATCTTCTTTCATCACAATAACCTGAAGATGTTCCAGACCATTATTGATGGTTCGATTGGCGACTACTCCGAATATGTAATTATGCCCATCGATCATCCTGACGCGTTTACAACTATCGGTAAGCTTCCGGCCAGCAAAGTGTTTATCCTCGATCAGGGCCGAAAACAATACAAAGATCTGTACCCGTATGTTTGTCAGGATTTTGAGCGGGACATTTATCGGGTACTGAAACAGAATTCGGAGATAGTCAGTAAATACCATCGGATGGTTTTAGTGATCCGGCATCAGAAATCACACTTTCGGGATATTATCAACGGTTTTAAGGACTTTTGCAAACAGCATCCAATTCCTTCAGAAATAGTCGCTGACCTAAAAACATTTGAAATCAAACCGGGCGATGCTTTTGTGGTGGTTGACGATCGCGATCTGGAGTTTCTGGTTCGCTATTCCATCGAACATCAGTTGCAATCAGGTGCTGATTTGGGAATCGTTTCTTACAATGAAACACCGCTGAAAGGAATTGTGGCTTCAGGAATTACCACTATTTCGACCGACTTTGCTCAAATGGGAAAAACGATGGCCGAAATGATCCTGAACCATCAGAAACTAAAACTGGATAATACATTTTTAATGTACAGAAGGGAATCGTTTTAAGTGAAGTGCAAAAAATAAGAAATAAGGAACAAGAAACGAGAAATAAGAAATAAGGAACAAGAAATAAGAAATTTCCAATAACCAATAACCAATAACCAATAACCAATAACCAATAACCAATAACCAATACAACAACTACAACATTCTACAACTATGAAACATCTTCTTCCCATTCTATTTCTGTGGATTTCACTATTTTCCCTGGCTGCCAATTCCGAAGATCAGGTTACCCATGTTCAGAAAGTTTACAAAACGATTGATTCATTGAAACTTAAAGTTGATGTTTTTTATACCAAACAATCGTTCAAAAGAGAGAATAATACAGCTATCGTTTTCTTTCATGGAGGGGGCTGGGCTTATG
>JAUYTA010000864.1 GCA_030695265.1 Bacteroidota bacterium | reverse complement strand
TATAAGTATTTCGTGCCGTCTACCAATCGCACCATACTGGAATTGAAACGAGGGATTAATTAGGCTTTACAAGAACGGGCAAAAACTACCAATCGCACCATACTGGAATTGAAACGATGAATCTTTTTATGAATAGGATTTCATCAACATCTACCAATCGCACCATACTGGAATTGAGCGACCTTTTGCTTGTTGTACCACTGAATCCCATTTAGAAAGTTCAATTTTTCGATTAGTAGAAATTTCTGCACGTTCGCCATTTACGGTAATTCTCAGATAAATGGCGATCAATCCCTTCTTATCAACCTGTCCTTTTTTTAGGAAAAATAAAATACTCAAATCGTACTGCATCTTAAAATGATTTAGTTTATTGTGCAAAATTACCTCAAACACATTGTTTCAGGAAGTGCAAAATAATGCAATAAGATGCAAATAATGAGATGTTTACAGCGGTTCAGGTGACTAATTATAGATTCTGAAAATTAGTCACCTATATAGACACCTAAAGATCAAGTAATGCTGTAAATTTCAGGGTAAGCTAAAAGCAAAAAACGCCTGAAATCATTGATTTCAAGCGTTTCTGCGAATTTTACTTCTTGTTTTGGCTCTCCAGGTAGGACTTGAACCTACGACCTACGGATTAACAGTCCGCCGCTCTAACCAACTGAGCTACTAGAGAATTTGTATGCCACTTTTGCATTAAACGTGTAACCGTTTCTTTTAAAAGCGTTGCAAAAATAGTAGCTTTTCCGAAAAGAAAAAATATTTTTGCAGAAAAAAAATTCATGGATCCATTTACCGGCCTGCAAAAGAGCCAAAAAGCAATACTTGGAATAGGGAATGCTCTCATAGATGTTTTGATCAATATTACCGATGATGCTGTACTTCAAAAATTTGGACTTCCAAAAGGGAGCATGACTTTGGTTGATTCAGTCCTTTCCGCAGAAATAAAAAAAGAAACAAAAAATAGTACCCGAAATATTCAAACTGGTGGCTCTGCTGCAAACACTATTCATGGAATCGCCAAATTGGGTGGAAAATGCGGGTACATCGGTAAAATATCAAACGATGAACTGGGTCATTTCTATCTCGAAGATTTCAAAAGGAACAATATCAATACTCATTTTTTCTTTAGTGAAACCGGAACCGGACACGCAACTGCTTTAATAAGTAACGACTCGGAGCGTACCTTTGGCACTTATCTCGGAGCTGCACTGGAATTGACTGCTGAAGAAATGACCCATGAAATCTTTCAGGATTATGGGATTCTGCACATCGAAGGTTATCTGGTGCAAAACCATGCCCTGATTGAAGCAGCGGTGAAACTGGCCAAAGCCAACGGATTGTTGGTTTCTATCGACATGGCAAGTTTTAACATTGTGGAAGCCAATATTGATTTTCTGCACCGCATCATCCGCGAATATGTTGACATTGTTTTTGCCAACGAAGAAGAAGCAACATCGCTAACCGGTAAAATTCCTGAAGAAGCATTGAACGAAATAGCCGAAATGTGCAGCATCGCAGTGGTTAAACTTGGTGCAAATGGTTCGATGATTAAATCGGGCGATCGTGTGATCCGGATTGATGCAATTTCAGCAAAAAGTATTGACACAACTGGTGCCGGGGATATTTATGCTGCAGGATTTTTATATGCCCTATCCGAAAACCTTGACCTCGAAGTCGCAGGAAAAATTGGTTCACTGCTGGCTGGAAATGTGGTGGAAGTGATGGGCGCGAAAATTCCATCAGAAACATGGGAAAAACTTCTTCCGCAAATTGATTTGATAAAGAAGTTCAAAGTTTAAAGTTCAAAGTTTAAAGTTGTAGCAGAAAAACCTACTTTTGTACACTTTTCAAATCAGCATTTTACAAATAATTATCAGCAAACAACATACAGAATGAAACGACTGAAAATCAAAGAAATAATCGGTGGAGAACTGATTGGAACACAAGTATTGGTTAAAGGGTGGGTGCGAACCAAAAGAGGTAGTAAAAATGTAAATTTCATCGCGTTAAACGATGGTTCAACGATTCATAATTTGCAGGTTGTTGCTGATGTTGAGAAGTTTGGCGAAGAATTGCTGAAAGACATCAATACAAGCGCAGCTTTGGCAGTTACCGGCGATTTGGTAGCATCCCAGGGAAGTGGGCAGGCAGTTGAACTAAATGCCACCGAAATTGTAATCTACGGCAAAGCCGATCCCGATAAATACCCGATTCAGCCAAAGAAACACAGCCTCGAATTTTTACGTGAAAATGCCCATTTGCGTTTTCGTACTGCTACATTCAGCGCTATATTCCGCATTCGCCACGCCATGGCTTTTGCCA
>JAUYTA010000736.1 GCA_030695265.1 Bacteroidota bacterium | reverse complement strand
GGCGGAATGTCTGCTTCAGGAATGGACACGCCGGAAGGACTTGCTTTCCTGAAATATTTTCAGGTGGTGCAATCGATCGGATTATTTGTGGTTCCGCCAATCGTGCTTGCATGGTTCTACCACGGAAACATTCGCGAATATCTTTTTCTCGACAAAACAAGCACGCTTCCCTCCTATTTATATGCAGTTTTGGCTGTATTGGTACTCATTCCACTGATCAATTTTATGGGAGAAATCAACAGTCAGATGAAGTTCCCCGAATCACTTTCAGGAATTAAAAACTGGATGCGTACTATGGAAGATGCTGCTGAAGTGATGGTCAAAAAGTTTATGAAAGTGGAAAACATTTCCGGCCTGCTTTTTAATATTTTCATGATGGCCGTACTTCCGGCGATTGGCGAAGAGTTGATGTTTCGTGGGGTTATTCAGCGCATTTTTACCAATTGGAGCAAAAACTATCATTGGGGAATCTGGATCACCGCATTTATGTTCAGCGCCATGCACATGCAATTTTAGGGTTTCCTTCCACGAATGGCACTCGGCGCCATGTTTGGCTATTTGCTTGTGTGGTCGGGGACGATGTGGGTCCCGATTCTTGCCCATTTTGCAAACAATACAATGGGCGTTTTGGGTTATTACCTGATCGACAAAGGGGTTTTATCCAAAGATGTTGAAGAATGGGGCACCGGACCTGAGCAATTTCCACTTGTTCTGTTAAGCCTGATTACTACAGGGTTGCTGTTGTTTTTGATCTATCGGAACGGTTCTGTAAATACAAAAATGCCCATGAATCAAACTGACTCACCGGCACCACGAATTGATTGATTTGTATTACGAAAAAACAATACTTTGCTGAAGTTTTTCTATTTCTGACTTCTTTTGTTCTGAAGCCCTGTAAACGTAAACGATTCCGTAGTGCTGCGCTTTCTCCCTTTTTTCATCATCCGAAAGGTGGATCAGCGAATTCTCCACTTCGTTCCACATCACCTGAATTAGCTCATCGGCCTGTTCGCGAAGTTCGGCAACCCTTACCGAAGCCCGGTTGGTGTTATTCTGGAGCATCTTCTGATGCCGGTATGCTTCTTTAAACTCTTCGTAATGAACTTTTACTAAGGCAATCGACGGACTGTAAATAGGACTTCCGCCTTTCATCACCCGCTTTTGTTCGCCTTCGATGATGCGCTCGCCCCAAGTCATAACGTGAGCTTCGAGATTGAGCGGAGGTGTAGCCCTTGAATTAACCTGTAACCCGTAAAATTCAATTACTTCAGGTTTCATTTCCTCGCGGGCAATGGCAAAATTCACCACCTGAAGAAAATGCGACAAATACAGTTTTGCTTTCCTGAATATTTCTCCGTAATCTTTTGAACGGTCGAACTGGTTCTGTTTCGAGATATTTAACTGACGGATTGCCCCAAGAAAATTGGGATAAAAAAGTTGTATTTTTTCCAGGGTTTGCTGGCTAAAAGCCAATTGCTTTACAGCTGTTCTTTTCCCAAGTTCGAGTCCGGCTTCAATAGCGCGAAGCCTGGCCAGATCTGTATTTGGTAACCTCCTGT
>JAUYTA010000825.1 GCA_030695265.1 Bacteroidota bacterium | reverse complement strand
AAGCTGCCGGTGGAGTCCGCACCCTCGACCAACTGATTGCTGTTCAGGCTGCAGGTTGTACACGAAGTGGAGCCACTGCTACCGCCGTAATGATGGAAGAAGCCATGAAAAGATTTAGCCCCCTTTAATTCCCCCGAAGGGGGAAAACAAAAAGCCAACCAAATGAAAATTAATTAACTAACCCGCCGTTCTTAGTTTCCCCCCTTCGGGGGGACGAAGGGGGGCTTATATTTAACACCATGTTCATCATAGATTCTTATTCAATCGCTGTTCTTTTCTGTTTCATCACCATGCTCTGTTGGGGTTCATGGGCAAACTCATCCAAATGCACTACCGAAAAATGGCAGTTTCCGCTGTTCTACTGGGATTATTCCATTGGTTCAAAACTCCGGCAGGCGACCCGATGCTGTTGTTTGTTGGAGTCGGATTGGTTGTTGCAGCCATCGTTGTCAATGCTTTTGCTTCACGGAAGGCTTCTGCATCGCAGGGAAAAACCTCGACCAAAGGAATCGTAATCTCTATTATTTCAGGAGTCATCATGTCGTTCTTTTACCGCTTTGTGGCCGAAGGAATGACAACCAATTTTACCACTCCGGAAGCAGGAAAACTCACTCCATATTCGGCAGTAATCATTTTCTCCATTGGTTTGTTCCTTTCAAATTTTCTCTGGAATACCTTTTTTATGTACAAGCCAATTACCGGAACTCCGGTTACATACAAGCAATATTTTACCAACGGAACTGCGCGCCAGCATCTCATCGGAATCCTCGGTGGACTGATCTTCAATACCGGTTTTTTGTTTAACCTGATTGCTTCAGAAAAAGCCGGGCCAGCCATTTCGTATGGCTTGGGACAGGGAGCTACCATGATTGGCGCGGCCTGGGGCGTTTTTGTGTTCAAAGAATTTGCTTCGGCTCCCAAATCGGTGAATAAATACCTGGCTGCGATGTTTGCGCTTTTCATCGTCGGATTGGGACTGATAATAGTTGCACGGTTAAACTAATCGAATATGAAAAACAAAATAGTTGTCATCGGCAGTTCGAATGTCGATCTGATTATGAAAATGGACAGGCTTCCCGAAAAAGGCGAAACCATTACCGATGCCGGGTTCTTTCAGGTTTATGGTGGGAAAGGCGCCAATCAGGCAGTTGGAGCTGCCCGGGCTGGTGGAAATGTAGCTTTTGTCAATTGCGTGGGCAACGATGCCTATACGCCGCAAATGCTCGAAAATTTCAGGAACGACGGCTTGGATATTCGCTTTGTATTTCAGGAAACCGATATTGCCAGCGGACATGCGCTGGTGATGATTGGCGGCGAAGGCAACAATTACCTCTCGGTGGCTCCGGGCGCCAATTATAAACTCACTCCTGAATTGATCGATCGTTCCATGCCTGTAATTGACGAAGCGGCGATGATCATTATGCAATACGAAATTCCGGTTGAAACCATAAAGTATGTTTTCAGGATTGCTGAAGCAAAAGATATTCCTGTTATGTGGAATTTCGCTCCTGCACGATCCTTCGACCTTTCGTATGTGGCAAAAACAGCTATTCTGGTCGTAAACGAAACAGAAGCCGCTTTTTTATGCGGACAACAAGTTGAAACCGATGAAGAAGTTGAACTTGCTGCGAAAAAACTACAGGAATTAGGCGCCAGTTTGGTAATCATCACTCTGGGTAAACGTGGCGCTTTTGCGCTTTCGGCCATTGAAAAAGTTGCTGTTCCGGCATTTAAGGTAAACGCTGTGGATACCACTTCGGCTGGCGATGTTTTCTGCGGAAGTTTTGCTGTTGCCCAAACCGAAGGGAAATCGCTCACCGATTCGCTTCGTTTTGCCAGCGCTGCTTCGGCCATCTGTGTAACCCGAATTGGCGCACAGCCTTCGGCCCCAACAAGAAAAGAGATCGACGAGTTCATTGGCAATAACTATGTCGAAAAAAGTCATTCAATTGTTATTTGAAAAAAATATAATCGATGAAGAAACTAAAGATTGGATTTGTAATTCTCCTGACAGCACTGTCGCTCAATTTATTTTCACAGGTTAAACTCATTTTCGACACCGATTTTGGTGGAGATGCCGACGATTTAGGCGCTTTGGCCATGTTGCATCATTTAGCAGCTAAAGGCGAATGTGAATTATTGGCCATAATGTGCTGGACAACAGAACAAAATTCTGTACCGGCCATTGATGCTGTAAATCGTTTCTACAAACATCCCGATGTTCCGGTAGGAGTCCGTAAAGAAGGATCGTATTTCGATAGCACAAGTTATAGCAAGCCTATTGCCGAAAATTTTCATCATGAGCTAAATTACCAAACAGCCATTGATGCAACTGTATTATACCGGAAAATTCTTGCCGAAAGCGATGATAAAAAGTATTACCATTGTGGTGGTTGGTCCGCTAAAAAACATTGAAAACCTGATCAGATCAAAAGGTGATATTTATTCGGAATTTGATGGTAAAACACTGATTAGTAAAAAGGTGAAGGAATTTGTGATCATGGGCGGCCAATATCCGGAAGGCAAAAAAGAATGGAACTTTGACGGCAACATGCCCGGAATAACCCGCTATGTGATCCAAAACATTGATGTTCCAATTACTTTTTCAGGTTTTGAACTTGGGGTAAATATTAAAACTGGCGAAGTTTTTAATCAAATTGATAAAAACACCCCTTTATATGTTGGGTTCAAGTATTTCAGCGAACATGCCGCATGGATGAAACAACATTATAAAGGCCAAATCCTGAACAACTCGACCTACGACCAAACAGCTGTACTTTATACAGTTCGCAACGGGTTGGGAATTTATTGGGACAGGTCGGAGAATGGCGTTTGCCTGCCTGATGAGGTTGGCGGCAACAAATGGCAGGAAAATCGTGACGGAAAACATTCGTTTCTAAAATTGAAGATGAGTAACAACGAAATGGCCCAATTAATTGAATCGTTGATGTTAGGCAATTTTTAAACTAAAATACCTTAATATATGAAGACAATTATTCTATTAATTATCAGCTCTTTCTTCTTACAATCATGTTTTGCCCAGAAGCAAAAAGTATGGCTCGATGCCGATACCGGCAACGAAATGGACGATTTGTATGCCATTGTCCGCTTGGTGAAAGATCCTAAAGTTGAGCTGGTTGGCTTAAGTTCAGCCCATTTTAACAATCCTGATTTGCTGGTTTTCGAAAAATGGAATGCATACGACACCAAAGGTTTGAATACGGTGGCCGAAAGTCAGCGGCTCAATGAGCAAATCCTGAAATCCTTGAACAGGTTGGATATCCCCCACCCCATTGGCGCCGACCGACAAATTGGTCGTGCATGGGGACAGCAGGATGTACGTGATTCGGAAGCAGCCCAGACGATTATTAAAGTTGTAAAAGCTCTTCCTGAAGGTGAAAAACTCGATATTCTGACCATTGGCGCGATGACCAACCTGGCTTCAGCGTTGATCATAGCTCCTGAAATCAAATCCAAAATCCGCTGTTTTGCATTGGGCGCTCAATACGATCCGAAGACCAAAATCTGGAATAAAAACGAATTCAACATTCGTAACGACCTGAATGCCTTTGATTACCTGCTCAATCTCGAAGGACTCGACCTGACGATGATGTGCCTTCAGGCAGCTCTTCCACTTCAGTTTAAACGCGAAGATACCTACACCAAACTTGATGAAACCATTGAAGCAGAGAAAATTCTGGAAGATCGCTGGCGCGAACAAAATCCGCAGGACGAAACCCGTGTAATGTGGGATTTGGCGTTGGTTGCCGCCTACCTGAAACCTGATTTTGCTCAACTGGAAACCATTTCTACTCCACCTGAAAATAAGCAGCGAACGATTAAAGCATTCGTCAAAATTGACGAAAAAGCTTTGGCTGATAATTTCTGGAAAGTACTGAAGAAAATGTTTTAAGTATGATTGTAACTTTTGGTGTTTTTCACAAATATTTTAAGTATAATTAAAACATTTAGTACTTTTGATCAAAGTTTCAACTACAATGAAAATAAAAATACCTTCAAAAGTCTTAAAAAGGGATAGTTACGTTTCTCGAATCATCCCATTTATGAGGAAGCCGATCATCAAGGTACTTACCGGACAAAGGCGGGTCGGTAAAAGTTATCTTCTCTTTCAGTTGATTGAGCAAATCCTCAAGGAAGAGCCTCAAGCCAATGTTATCTATATCAACAAAGAAGATCTGGAGTTTGACTTTATTCAGGATGCAAAAGGGCTAAATGATTATGTGGTTTCAAAGTTCAAATCAGAAGGAATGAACTATATATTCATTGATGAAATTCAGGATATTACAGATTTTGAGAAAGCATTAAGGTCGCTTCTACTGAACGAGCGCAATGATATCTATATAACCGGAAGCAACGCCAGAATGCTTTCAGGGGAGCTGGCAACTTCACTAACGGGCAGATACATTGAATTTAGCATTTATAGTCTTTCCTATCCTGAATTCTTGAGATTTCATAATTTGAATGACTCTGATTCAAGCCTTTCACTCTTCTCGCGCTTCGGTGGATTTCCTTATTTAATAAATCTTCCTCTTGAAGAAGAAATTGTATCTGAATATCTTAAAAATATTTATTCAACAATTTTATTCAGGGATATTGTTAGCCGGTATAATTTGAGAAATACCAATATTCTTGAAAAATTGGTTCAATTCCTTGCAGATAATACAGGCAGCATTTTTTCTGCCAAAAGCATAAGTGATTTTCTGAAATCGCAAAATACAAACATTTCCTCCAATCAGATTCAGACTTATGTAGGCTATTTAACCAATGCATTTCTTATTCATAAAGTTGAACGCTACGATATGGTTGGAAAGCGTATTTTCACCATTGGCGAAAAATACTATTTCGAAAATTTAGGATTACGAAACATAATAGTTGGATATAAACCACAGGATGCCGGAAAAATTCTTGAGAATTTGGTTTATAACCACCTGTTATTTATGGGTTTTAAAATAAAAATTGGAGCTTTGGGTGCCAATGAAATTGATTTTATCTGCGAAAAAAGAGCCGAGAAAATCTATATTCAGGTTGCGCTTCAACTAACCGAAGAGACCACCATTCAAAGAGAATTTGGCAATCTTCTGAAAATCCCCGATAACTACCCCAAAATGGTGATTACCAACGATCGATTCACCGGAAATAGCTTTGAAGGAATCAAACATTTGTACATCGGCGATTTCCTTCTTTTAGAAGATTTTTAATGTTTTTATATGAACAAATTCAAACCATGAAAAACCTAACGAAACTTACATTCGCTTTTTTAATAGTTCTCCTGATTGGCTGTCAAACCAAATTGCCGGTGAAACAGGATGTCATCAGCCTTCATCCTGAAAACTCCAATTACTTTCTGTTTCAGGGTAAACCAACCATTCTGGTAACTTCCGGAGAACATTACGGCGCAGTGATGAATGCCGACTTTGACTACTCGAAATACCTGCAAACCCTCCAAAAAGAAGGACTAAACTACACCCGGATTTTTCTCGGCCCGTATTCCGAGATAGGCGATAACCTGTTTGGAATCCGAAATAATACGATGAATCCGAAACCGAAAAGTTGGCAGACACCGTGGATAAAAGATCCTTCCTCCGGGAAATACGATCTTTATCAGTGGAACGAAGCTTTTTTCAGTCGCCTGAAAGGGTTTGTTGCAGCAGCTTCCGAAAACGGGATTGTGGTAGAAGTCACCCTTTTTACTTCTTATTATACCAATCAACAGTGGAAAACCAGCCCGTTTAACCCAAAGAATAACATTCAGCAATTCGATTCCATTTCGTTCAAACAGGTCAATACCATCAATAACGGGCAATTGATGGATGTTCAGGAAAAATATGTACGGAAAGTTGTTCAGGAATTAAACGCTTTCGGGAATATATTTTTCGAGATACAAAATGAGCCTTGGTCCGACAATCCGAATTTGGTTGAGAAAATTGCCGAAACAGATACTATAACCCATCCTTTTGCCTGGCAAAAACTGGTTGAAACGGCGAAAGACGAGTCTTTGGAATGGCAAAAACGAATTGCCCAAATCATTACTGAAGAAGAAAAAAATCTCCCCAACAAACATCTGATTGCCCAGAATATCAGCAATTTCAGGGGCAAAATTGAAAATCCTGATCCAAACATATCGATTTTCAATTTTCATTATGCCTACCCAATTGCGGCATCGTCGAACCTAGGACTGAAAAAAGCAATCGGGCTCGATGAAACCGGTTTTATGCCAAAGGTAGATTTTCTCTACCGTTCGCAGGCATGGAAATTTATGCTGGCTGGCGGAGCATTGTACAACAATCTTGATTATTCGTTTATTGTTGGCAAAGAAGGCGGCACGCACGTAATTGACGCCGGAACGCCTGGTTGGGGGCATCCTGAATTCCGTAAACAATTGAAAATCATGAAAAATTTCATTGAAAGTTTTGACTTCATTCGGATGAAACCTGCCAATTCCATTTTGCAGGTCGTTAAAGGAAATGTGACTGAATTTCAGGTTTTGGCTGAAACCGGAAAGCAATATGCCATTTATCTCGACAAAGGAAATCTGGCTGAAATTAAACTGCTACTTGCTGATGGAGAATATATGGCTGAATGGGTAAATACGTTAACGGGAATTCCAATTCGAACTGAAAATCTTACATCAAAGAATATGTCTGCAACAGTTAATTGTCCTGAATTTCAGGAGGACATTGTACTTCGGATTTTGAAAAATAAGTAATTGTAATTCATTTAGTACATTTGGGTGCTTTTGATCTAAAACTTAAACGCCATGAGAACAATCATCGAACTTTTTGAAACCAGCGTTGCTAAATATCCCAACAACATTTACCTCTGGGAAAAACACGATGGAAAATATGAAGGGACTACTTACAGGCAAACCCACGATTTGGTACTTCGTTTCGGGGCAGGTCTGGTTGCCCTTGGAGTTCAAAAAGGCGATCGAATTGGGTTGATTGCTGAAGGACGAAATGCCTGGATCATATCTGAATTGGGCGTTTTGTATGCCGGGGGAATCAATGTTCCGTTATCGGTTCGACTTGATTCGGGAAGCGAGTTAAAATTCCGGCTCGCCCATTCCGGAAGCAAAATGATTGTAGTTTCGAAAGGACATGCCTCTAAAATTGAAGAAATCAGAAATGAACTTCCGGAGCTTGAAAAAGTGATTTACATGGACGGAAAAGAGAATCCGGGCGCCAACGACATTTCGTACGATCAGGTTTTGGCTTTGGGCGACCAATACATGAAAACCAATTTGTCAGATTTTGAAGCGATATATAAAAACATACAAGAAGACGATGTTGCAAATATTTCCTACACATCAGGAACAACCGCTGATCCAAAGGGAATTATGCTCACTCAGCTAAACTATGCGGCCAACGTAGTTCAGGCAAATACACTGATGGAAATCACTCCGGAATGGAAGACTTTGGCTTTCCTCCCGTGGGATCATTCGTTCGCACATACAGCCTGCCTGTATTGTTTCATGTACAACGGGGCAAGTGTTGCTTCTCTTGAGATTGGTAAAACTCCCACAGAAACCTTGAAGAATATACCAAAGAATATAAAGGAAATTCAACCCAATGTTCTGATGAGTGTTCCGGCTGTGGCAAAAAACTTCAGAAAGGGAATCGAAACCGGCATCAGACAAAAAGGACCTATCGTTGAAAAGTTGTTTAAACATGCCCTTAAAATTGCTTACGAATACAATGGTCACGGATGGGATCGTGGAAAAAGTGGGAATATGATTTACAGACCATTGCTAAAACTCTACGACAAGATTCTGTTTTCGAAAATCCGTGAAGGATTTGGTGGCAAACTTAATTTATTTGTTGGTGGCGGAGCATTGCTTGACCTCGAATTACAACGGTTTTTCTATGCCATCGGAATGCCCATGTGCCAGGGATACGGACTGTCAGAAGCCTCACCGGTTATTTCGTCGAATGCATTACATGCCATCAAATTCGGTTCTTCGGGCCGACCGGTAAAATACATGGAGCTGAAAATCTGCGATCTGGACGGAAACGAACTTCCATTGGGAGAAAAGGGCGAAATCGTGGTGAAAGGTGAAAACGTGATGAAAGGGTATTGGAAAAATCCAAAGTCAACGGAAGAAACGGTGAAAGACGGATGGTTGTACACCGGCGACATGGGTTACATGGACAAGGATGGATTCCTGTATGTTCTTGGCCGCTTTAAAAGTTTGCTGATAGGAAGCGATGGCGAAAAATTCAGTCCTGAAGGAATAGAAGAAGCCCTGATTGATCAGTCGTCCTACATTGATCAATGCATGTTGTACAACAATCAGAACGCTTATACATCAGGAATGATTGTGCCAAATATGGCTGCCATTAACCGTGAACTTGAAAAACGCGGTTTCACCGCCGCAACCGAAGAAGGCCGGGTTGAAGCGCTGAAAATAATCCAACAGGAAGTTGATGCCTACAAATCAGGTGGAAAATTCGAAAATTCATTTCCTGAACGCTGGCTGCCTGCCACCATCGCAATTCTTCCTGAAGCATTTACAGACCAAAACCACCTGCTCAATTCGATGGCGAAAATGGTGCGCGGAAAAATTATCGAATATTTCAAAACCGAACTTGAATTTCTATACACTCCTGAAGCAAAAAACATTCAGAATAAAATGAATATGGATGCTTTGAAAAAATGGGGAAATTAAAATCAAAAACATTATGCGGGCAATATCTCTATTTATACTGCTGTTTTTCTTCGGAATAAATTCATTTGCACAGAAGATGGCCGGATATGGGGCAGAACTTTCAGTACTTAGTTTTAAGCCGAATGTGCGTATCTGGACATCCAAAACAACCGGGTTTGAACTTTTCACAGGATTGTCTTCTGAATTAAATTCTTTTAAGCCCAACGATATCGAAGCCGGATTCAAGTTTCTTCGAACCATCATATACAACCGCACCGATCGTACATACTTTGGGGTAGTTGGCAAATGGAAATGGATCAATGTTTACGGTGATGTTGATAAAACAAGTTTGCCTGTTGCCGGCCTGCTGATCGGCAAGGAATGGTACACCAAACGCATCAACCGTAAAGGATTTGCAGTTGAATTGGGGTATCAATACGGGGTAAAAGAATACGGAAGAGCGCTGGTCGGTAAAACCCGATTCGAAGAATTCCCGTTGATCCTGAATTTAAGGTATTCGTTTTATAAGAAAAAATAATCTGCCAAAATTCCAGACAGGCGGGTGGCGGTGCTGGTAGCCGGGCGTTGAACATATGAACGATATGCAATTGGGGATTGCGGACTAGCTTCCTATCGAACCTCACCGCCGTTGTTGCGGGCTTCAGACTTTTTTATCCGC
>JAUYTA010000818.1 GCA_030695265.1 Bacteroidota bacterium | reverse complement strand
ACGGATAAATGTATTCCATTCCCTTTTTTAAGGTTTTTCCGTCAGGAGTCTGAAATTCCCAAAGATTGTCGTCAGGAGTGGATAATAATTCGGCCAGATTGCACATGGCATCGATGTTAAACAACGAATAGCCGTAAGGTTTGGTGCGCCTCAATTCCTGTGGGAAACTGCCATCATCGGCCATTTGCGATGGAAGAAAAACCGTTTTGAACCGATCGGTACACATTTTTAGGATTTCCTTATTTCCGGTCAGATCGGCCATTGCCGCAGCGGTAACTGCCCAACAGGTTCCGTGGTTATTTTTAGCATTCATTTCGTCAATGCCGTATTGATGAGTGGTCATCCAGTTTAGGAATTCGCCAAACCATGCTTTTACCGGTTGTATTTGTTCGGCGGTAAGGCCGCCATGAACTTCGAGCATTTTGACAGAACGAACCACTTCAACAAAATGATAGGCATCAATCAATCCGATTCCGCGACCAGTAAAGCGTCCCCAAATGGCTTGTGCATAAAGCATATTTGGATTCATGCGGGTTTCGGGATTGACAAACCAGGCATTGAGGTGCTTCAAAACCTGATCGGCATACTTTTGTCTTCCGGTTAACAGCCAGGCAGAAGTCAGCGTGGCCGAAATTTCGCTCAACCGGATCATTGCCAACCGATGATCAATGAAATTTTCAGGATTGGTTTGCCCATCTTTCTGAATGTAGGGAGCGGTTGGATTAGCCGGATCGGGCCACCAATAGTCGCCTTCGGAGTAAAAATCATTTTTGCCGCCCGCGCTGCGTTTGCAGGATGAATCGGTTACTGTAACAGGTTTTTCTTTCAACATTTGGTCTGCTTTGGCAATGGTTTCATTCCTGACATTTTCAACAATCCTTTCAGCCAAACCGATGTTTTTCTGCAAATATTCAGGACCAGTATTTTGTGCCGTAGCGTATGGTTTTACCGGGTTCGCTTTTTTGGAAGGCTCGAAACATCCGGCGGATTTGGTTTTTGATGAACGTTTGTTTCCTGAAATGTCGAGGCCGATTTGTGGATCGTCGATCAATTCAGTAATATCCAGGATGCGAATTGGAGCACTCACTTTTCCTTCCGAAATTCGCTTTTCAGGCTGAAAGAATCCTTCGGAATTCTTTAGAATCGCGGCATTGGTGGCATAAAATCCTGCAAGATTTTGGTTTTGAGCATCCTGAAAAGCATTTCCGGAGAACGTTTCTTTTCCGGTCAGATCGTCAACCATTGGAGCCGTTGACTTATAAAAGAAGTTGTTGGCCAGCGTTACCTCTGCTGGTGGGAACTCACCTTTGCCGCCCAGTTTCATCGATCCCGAATTGGCAAACGTATTGTGTGCAATCACAATGTTTTTCAGAGGATCGACCTTGTAGTTTTCAAGCCGGATCGTCCAGTAATTTCCGGTTTCAAAGTAATTGTTATAAACCATCTGGTTCTGGCCTTCCTTGATGCGAAGTCCGGCGCCTTTAAGGAAAAAATTGCCATAAACCACATTGTCGCTGCCATGCCGCAGGGTAAAATGCGATTCGCCGTTGTCGTCGAAGGTATTGTAACGGTAAATATTTTCGCGTGCTTTTGACGAAATTACCTCTCCATCGCCGTTGCAGCGATAGAAGTAGCAGTATTCCACAATCGTCCGGCTGATGAATTTCGCCTGGTAGCTGTAGCCAATTCGGAGTGCTTCGATGCCGTAATCGCCACCGGCATTGGGTGGTGCCGTGTGGTTTTTGAACGAACAATGCGACACCAAATTGTAGCCGGGCTGCTTTTCGTCCACCTGAATCTGCATCACTGAAGTCTGTTTGTCTTCGGGTTTCCTTTCGAAGTTACAATTGCGAATAGTATTGTGTTGTGCCGTTGTTGTTACATTGAGGTAATAATTGGAACGATAGCCCGAAAAATTGAGCTGCTCAATCAGGTTGTTGCTTCCGGAAATTTTACAAACATCGCCATCGGCTTTTCCGCCAATAAACTGAAATCCACTGAAAGTGATGTGATTGGCCTTTATTTCCACTTTGCTGCTTCCGGAGAAAATGGTCGCCCCCGGCCGTTCGGATTTAATATTGATCCCGTCCTTGCCAATTACCCAAATTACATCATGAAATGTTCCGGCATCCCATGAAATGGTATCGCCCGGTATCGCCTTGGCTTCAGCAGCAAGGTATTCAGTTAATGAGTTCACCGAATAGACGGATGTTTTTGCCATTCCCGGAACCGAAATCAGAAATAAAAAAACGATCAGAAAAACTGGTTTCATTTTGGTCATAAGATTGGTTTTAATTGGTCATGAATTTCCACGTAATACTTCCGATGTTGTCGGGTTTTTCCTTTTCGGGTTTAGAAACCACTCCGGCTGGGTTCCCTTTTTTATCTGGCGCAACGGTTATTTTTCGCCATGAATAAATACCTTTTTCGTAATCGAAAGTTTCGCCATCATCGTCGTACAATTGGTAGTCAGACGGTTTGCTTCCGTAGTAACGGATTTCCAAATCGAATTTTTCTCCGGCTTTTGGAGCATGTAACCTTGGCGGCATCATCGGGATAATTCCTCCGTCTTTTACAAAAACCGGAATTTTTCCCAATTCGCCGTTCACTTTAATAACCTGCCCATTGCCAGCCAGTTTTCCGGTGTAAAAGTCGAACCATTTTCCCTCCGGAAGAATCACTTCGCGTTCGGTTTGACCTTTGAACAAAGGCGCTACCAGCAAATACTCACCGGCCATATATTGATTCTTGATTTCTTTGGTGACCGCTTCAGCATAAGGATTTTCGCTCAAATTGTCGTTTTTTAGTTCCGATACAACTTTTGCTCCGAAGCCAGGTTCGAGGTTCATTGCCCTGAATGGCGGCGTTCCTTCAAAATGATATTTGGCAAATTCGGAATAGAAATAAGGCATCAGTTGCATCCGGAGCAGTGCGATTTCTTTGACTTCTTTTTCCACTTCAGGAAACGACCAGGGTTTGGTTCCGTCTGACCAGGCATTGATCATGGCCATGGGCGAAAAGCAAACCGTTTGCATCCGCCGCACCCATTCTTCTCCGGTTTTTGAACCACGAACTTCGGGAGTCCAGAGTACGCCTGCAAAACTGCTGTTAATTAAAGCTGTAATAAAATCTTCGTGACTATAGTAGTCGTTGTAAATAACATACGGAAACGAGGAACCGCCTCCGTTGGATGCCCGAACCAGTCCAAAAGTACGGCTGTTTTTCTCACGATACAGGTCGGTAGTCATTTTCTGAAGCAGCAATCCGTAGGTTTGGCGCAGTTGTTCGGCGCTGTTTCCCGATGGAAATTTGGCAACATCGGGCCAAAGCCAGCGGTCGTAGCCGTCGCATTCGTCAATTTTATAACCGCTAACGCCCATATTAATCTGATCCTTTTCCATTTGATCGAGCATAATTTGTTGGGCCGACGGTAAGGTAAGATCGGCAACCACTCCGCCCCAAACGGTATGCGAACCGGTTAATGGCAGAATTTTTTGGTACATGGGCGACTCCGGTGAAACGTACGGGTTGGTCCATAAATTCTGGCGGTTTCCCATTTCACTCATGGTTTTTACAATACCGGCGGGATCGGGGAAACGCGTTTTATCCCACTC
>JAUYTA010000733.1 GCA_030695265.1 Bacteroidota bacterium | reverse complement strand
CAGAAAGAACTTGTAACAGATAAGGAATATATGGCAACAGCAAAATCCTACTTTGAATTGCCTGCCACAAAACCGGTTTTCGAACGCTACGAAACCTATTTAATGGAAGCATTTGACGGAATTCCGAAGTTGAAATTTCCGGAGAAAAACAGGGGATTACTGGAACTCCGCACCTACGAAAGTTACAACGAAGATGCCGCGCGACGCAAAGTGGCCATGTTCAATGACGAGGAATTGCCTTTGTTTGAAAAAGTAGGACTTCATCCGGTATTTTTTGGCAAAATACTGGCTGGAAAGTTGATGCCGGCGTTAATGTACATGCTTTGGTTTACCGATATGGAACAAAGGGAAGCAAACTGGAAGAAATTCGGAGAAAGTCCGGAATGGAAATCAATGTCAGGCAAAGCAATTTATGCCGATACAGTAAGCAAAGTCCGTAAAAAA
This sequence comes from Bacteroidota bacterium, assembly GCA_030695265.1. Taxonomy (GTDB): domain Bacteria; phylum Bacteroidota; class Bacteroidia; order Bacteroidales; family Prolixibacteraceae; genus Aquipluma. The sequence goes on along the minus strand of JAUYTA010000733.1, from coordinate 644 downwards.
TTCCTTGTACCAACCGACTATTCACAAATTTAATGTTCTCAAAGAAATTAATATTATTGGTATTGACAGTCATCATTTTATTTGGTGGCTGCACCAATACCCGTTACCTGACTGATCCAACAAGCATCGGACGCCAAAAGAATATGAAGTCAAACCGGGTAGGTAAAAATATAGGAGAAGGATGTATCAACATGACATTGTTTATACTTGCCGGTGTGCTAAATTTTGATTTTGAACCAGTAGAGAGCGAACGAGCCTTCAAAAAAATTTCTATCATCAATGAATCTACCGATACGTTGTTTGTTAATATGGTCACAGATGTTGTATGGAAAGAAGCTGGCTACTGCGATGTCATGGGAATAGTACTTCCACCGGCAGCCAAACAGAAATTACTGGTTCCCTACCCTGCCGCTTACAATGTGTTCTTCCAATCGCCTTATACCGAAGAAGAAAAACTTGAGGTACGAACCGACAGTAAACTTCGCCTGATTAGACTAAGAGCAGGCATGACCAATTTGGAGCCCTGAAAACACACTTTTAAAAGTGATACTTTTCAGGTAAAAAACAAAGACTTCACCCACCCATCAAAAAATGAAATTGTTAAACTTCGTCTCTAAAATCAGTGGAATCGCTGATATACATAC
>JAUYTA010000810.1 GCA_030695265.1 Bacteroidota bacterium | reverse complement strand
CCGGATCCCACTTAATTTTCTGTTTGGTGGTCATGGCAATTTCGCCAAGCAAACCAACTGAAATGGAACGATGGGCAGTTTCAACCGGTGTAATGGTTTCCTTGCGGCTTTTGATACATTCCAGAAAATTCCCGATGTGATCGTTGCTTTTATAGAGCGCTTTTTTGCCTGAACCAAGTTCTTCAGAAAGCAGCTCTGGTTTCGAGGCAGTAATAATATCGCCGCGATCAACATGAATCCAGCCATTTTCTCCATACCATGTTACGCCCATTCCGTGAGGCAAACGGGCTGAATTGGCCACGCGGATCACAACTCCCGATTTGTATTTACAATTGAAATCGAATTCGCCGGGCACATTGTACAATTCGGTAGCAGCCGGATAAACGCCTTCGCCTGAAACTTCGATTGGCCCCGTTCGGTCGAGTCCCAAAGCCCAGGTGGCAATGTCGATGTGGTGACCTGCCCAGTCGGTTAATTGTCCTCCTGAATAATCCAATATCCAGCGCCAGTTCCAATGACAAACACCACGGTAGGGAACTTTGGGCGCCGATCCGAGCCAGAAATCCCAGTCGAGTTCGGCAGGCACTTCTTTTATCGATGGCATTCCAACCAGTTTCGCCGCATTGGGCAAACCAACTTCCACACGGTCAACTTTTCCCAGTCTTCCGTTGAAAACAAGCTCTGCGCCTTTGTGAAAATTAGCTTCCGACCGCTGCCAGCTTCCGGTTTGCCATATAATTTTGTTTTTCTGAACTGCTTTTACAATCTGCTGTCCTTCGCCGATACTTCTGGCCAAAGGTTTTTCGCCGTAAATGTCGATTTTCTTGTTGGCAGCGGCCACATAAGTGATACTGTGCCAATGATCGGGTACCGAAATGCAGACAGCGTCGAGTTTTTCCTTTTCCAGAAATTCACGGTAATCCTTGTGTGTCCGGCAATCGGTGTTTGCATATTGCTGATTAACGATGGCCGAAGCTTTCGCCAGGTTCCTCGTGTCGAGGTCGCACATGGCAACCAACTGTACTTCTTTAAATTTCAGGAATCCCCGCATATTGCTGATTCCCTGAGAACCAACTCCAATCGATCCCAATACGAGGCGATCGCTTGGCGGTACAACCCCGTTCATTCCCATTGCCGACGAAGGAATAATGTGCGGCAGTACCATCGTTCCTGCCACTGCCGAAAGCGAATTTCTAAGAAAAGATCTGCGTGTGCTTTTGTTGTCCATTTTAGTTTAGTTTGAAGCCTCCCCCAACCCCTCCACAAGGAGGGGAGAAAGAACCGGCATTTGTTAAGTTTCGAGAATGAATCAATATCCTATTTCTAATTGTTCAAATATTTTTACTCACCCCCGTCGCATCGTTCGACTGAGCTCACGCCGAAGTCTGCGATGCTCTCCCCCTCTCTTTTTTAAAGAGAGGGGGGAAGGCCGCCTGCGGACTTCCCTGCCAGCCGCAGGCAGGGGGGTGAGTTGTGAATATTAACTATCAATATCTCTTTCTTTTTTTCCTGTAGTCTGAAGTAGAACAATCATAGGCCTTGCTGAACAGATCATAGAAATAAGTGCGGCTTGCAAATCCGGTTTGGTCGATAATTTCGCTGACCGACAAGTTGGTCGATTTGAGGAGGATAGCCGCTTTGCTTAGCCTTCGCTGATTGATTAGGCTGTTTGGAGTGGTATTGAGCAACGATTTGGTTTTGTTGTAAAGCGAAGATTTACTAATCGCAAGTTTATCGCATAACTTTTCAGACGAGAATGTTTCATCGTCGAGGTTTTCATCAATCCAGGCAATCATCTTATGGAAAAAAGGATCAGTGATTTCCTTTTCAAGCGCCGGATTCTCATCCGGATGGCTGAAGCGATTTTTCATTCCTGACCAAAGTTGCAGGAGTTTTTCGATACGAATTTTAAGATGTTCGGGGTGAAATGGCTTTGGAATGTACGAATCGGCTCCGGCTTTCAATCCGGCAATACGGTCTTCAATTTCAGCTTTTGCTGTAAGCAGGATCAGTGGCAGATGGCTCGTATCAAAGTTCTCACGAAGTTTTGTACACAGTTCAACGCCGTCCATTTCAGGCATCATAACATCCGAAACGATCAGATCAGGCTTCTCAGCCAATACCTTGTTATAGGCTTCAATTCCATTTGTAGCGAATTGAATGTTATAATCATCCTGAAGGAAATCCCGGAGCAAAACCAAAATTTCGGGATCATCGTCAACAAGCAGAATGAGTGGTTTTCCTGCTAAAAGTTCCGGATTTTCCAAAAGGTTTTCAGGAGTTGGCTCTTTGATATAGTCGGTTCCGATCAGTTTATTTGTAGTATCATTGAGCAATTCATCCGAACTTTGCTGATGCACATCAGGAAAAGTACAGGTAAACTTAGTTCCTTCACCGGGAACGCTTATAAACCGAATGGTTCCTTTCAGCAATTCTATCAACCCTTTCGTTACAGCCAGTCCCATTCCGGTTGACAAATATCCGGGAAAACTGCCCTTTTTAATTGCTGAAGAAATTCCAAAAGGCTCAAATATTTTTTGGAAATACTCCGATTTTATACCAACGCCATCGTCTTCAACTTCGATTGTAAGTAGTTGATTTTCAAGATTAACGGTGATTTTTACAAATCCACCCGGGTTGTTGTATTTGATTGAATTTGAGATCAGGTTGGTAAATATCCGCTGAAACTTATCTGTATCGGTCATGATACCAATTTCAGTTTCGGGCGCAATCACCTCCATAGAAATGCTTCTTTGTTGTGCGAGCAAATCCAGATCTGAAACAACTTCGCTGATGAGTTCAACAGGCCTTGTAAGTTGTATATTCAAAGGTTCTTTCCCCTTTTCCAGCTTCCTGAACTGCATAATTTCAACCACCAGCTTCTGAAGTTTAATGCTGTTGTTGAATACTTTTAAAAGTCGGGGATTTTCAAATGTCAACCGGGTATCTTCAAGCAATGCATGCAAGTGTGAAGTGATAATTGTCAGTGGAGTGCGAAACTCATGGGCCACGTTGGTAAAAAACTCAATCTTGTAATTGTGCAATTCTTCCTCGTGTTTCATTTTGAATTCCTGTAATGCTGCTTCTTTCTTACGGAGCGCGCGGCGGCGGTAAATTGCGAATATCATAAGCTGGATGCCGATAAAAAACAAAATATACCCGACAATTGCCCACCCTGTTAACCAGAACGGGGGATCAATAACCATGCTGATTTCCCGTATTTGCTTCGACCAGATGCCATTCTCATCGCTCACCCTGATCTGGAGTTTGTAATTTCCCGGTTCCAGATTGGCAAAATTAATTGGCTGATTTTGAGGATTGGTCGTCCATTCATTGTTGAAGTTTATGAGCCGGTATGAAATTTTATGCCGTTCGCGACCCCAGTATGCGAGAGGCGCGACATGAAACGAAATGGTATTTTGATTGTACTTTA
>JAUYTA010000801.1 GCA_030695265.1 Bacteroidota bacterium | reverse complement strand
AGAAATATTTCCATCGTTTTTCAGGAAAAATGCAGCTTCGGCAAACGCCGGAACCATGTTTGTTGGCGTAAAAAAGGGCATTACGCCACCTTCAACTGCCGACTGTTTGTCGTCGGAATAAGTTTTGGCCAGTTCAGCAAAATCGGCACCTGATGTAACTTTCGATAAAATGCTATCAGCCGATAGTTTCAGGCTGGCAATGGTTTCTTCGGAAGCTTGCTGCGGAAACATTTTCATGATATGGGCAACTTTTATTTCTCCGGGAGTCAGACGCTCATCGTGAACTTTAAGAATGTGATACCCAAAACGAGTCCTGATAATTTCAGAAACCTGCCCGACCGGTGTTCGGTAAGTCGCATCTTCAAAAGGAAAAACCATTTGAAAAGCGCTGAAATAACCCAGAAGTCCCTTATTTTCTTTTGCTGAAGGATCTTCAGAAAATTGAAATGCAATTTCGTTAAAATCGGCACCGGCAATGATTTGTTTTCGCAGGTCATTAATTTTGTTCCAGGCTGCAAGTGTATCTGCAGGCGAAGCTTCAGGAGCAACCATAACAAGCAGATGACTTGCTTTGCGTTCGTATTTCGTTCTTTGATAGGCTGTTTGCACCATTTCCTCGTTGAACAAAACATCGGTAAGATAAGGCCGCGCCAGCTCTTTGCGATATCCTTTTAATTCATCGATGAACGATTGAACGGTATCATAACCAAGACTTTGAGCTTCAAGTACTTTAAGTTTGAAATTTACATACAAATCAAGGTATTCGGCAGGTGTTTTTTTGTCCTTTTCGTCCAGAATATTGGTGTTGTTTTTCTGGTAATTCAAAGTAAACTCTTCTTTTGAAACAGGAAGTTTACCGATGGTCATCACGGTTTGATCTTTTTTCTGTGCCGAAAGTGTGATGGTAAATAAAGTAAGAACTGCGAAGTAAAAAAATCTGATCATGGTTTTAAAATTACTTGAAAAGTAGTTGCTAAATTATTGGCAAATGAGGTTATTTATTACAGCTGAGAAACAGCGCTTAATTATTGCCATTCGCGCGAACTGTAATTGGGTGATTCACTGGTAATACTTACATCGTGGGGGTGACTTTCCTGAATTCCTGAATTGGTGATCCGGGTAAATTTAGCATGTTGAAGCATTTCTATATTTTTGGCGCCGCAATAGCCCATTCCCGAGCGAATTCCGCCTGTGAGCTGATGGAGCACTTCGTAAAGCGAACCTTTGTATGGAACTCTGGCAACAATTCCTTCGGGAACCAGTTTTTTAATGTCATCTTCCATATCCTGAAAATAGCGGTCTTTTGAACCTGTCTGCATCGCTTCAACCGAACCCATTCCCCTGTATGTTTTAAATTTTCGTCCCTGGAAAATAATGGCGTCGCCTGGAGATTCATCAACGCCCGCAAACAGCGAACCCGCCATTATTGAATGGGCACCGGCTGCTATGGCTTTTACAATATCGCCTGAATACCGGATTCCACCATCGGCAATTACCGGAACTCCGGTTTTTTTGATGGCTTTGCTCACATTGTAAATGGCCGAAAGTTGCGGAATTCCAACTCCGGCAATTACCCGTGTTGTGCAGATAGAACCTGGGCCTATTCCAACTTTAACTGCATCGGCACCGGCCAGGACCAGATCAGTGGCGGCTTCGGCAGTTGCTATGTTTCCGGCAACAAAATCAATTTCAGGATATTTATTTTTTGCCTTTTTGAGCATTTCCAGAACATACATCGAATGGCCGTGGGCAGTGTCGATTACAATGGCATCAACCTGGGCTTTTACCAGTTCGTCAACGCGATCCATCGTGTCGCCGGCAATTCCAACAGCAGCGGCAACCCTCAGCCGTCCCTTTTGATCTTTGGAAGCCAGTGGTTTATCTTTTGCTTTGGTGATATCTTTATAAGTTACCAATGCAATCAACTTGTTGTTTTTATCAACCACCGGCAACTTTTCGATTTTATATTTCTGAAGTATTTCTGAGGCCATTTCGAGCGAAGTGGAAACATTGGTCGTTACCAGATTGTCTTTGGTCATCACCTCCGAAACCAGTTTGTTCATGTCGTATTCGAACCGAAGGTCGCGGTTGGTAACAATTCCCACCAAACATCCCTGTTCGTCGATGACCGGAATTCCTCCAATTTTAAAAGTTTTCATCAGCCCGATTGCATCACGCACAGTTTTCTCTTTCGAGATGGTAACCGGATCATAAATCATTCCGTTTTCTGCACGTTTTACACTGGTAACCTGTTTGGCCTGCTGGGCAATGCTCATATTTTTGTGAATCACACCAATACCACCTTCGCGCGCAATGGCAATGGCCATCAACGAGTCGGTTACCGTATCCATGGCAGCAGTAACAACAGGTGTATTCAACCTGATATTACGGGTGAACCACGAAGATAAATCAACCTCGCGCGGTAAAACTTCTGAATAAGAGGGTATTAACAACACATCATCAAAAGTTAAACCTTCGGATACAATTTTATCGGCAAAAAACGACATTTATGTGTATTTTTAGATTCTGGTTGAAAAGCAAAACTACGAAAAAATCAGGTACAAATGTCCTGATTTTTTTAGTGGCTTCATCCCTATAAACTTTAATGTTCATTAATAATTGTTAACCAACCTTTGAGCGAATTCACACAAATACTGACCAAATACTGGGGCTACTCAACTTTTCGGCCTTTGCAGGAGGAGATCATCGAGTCGGTAGCAAGCGGCAAGGATACCCTCGGACTGATGCCAACCGGTGGCGGAAAATCGGTGACTTACCAGGTATATTCGCTTTCAAAACCGGGTATCTGTCTGGTTATTACTCCGTTGATTGCCCTGATGAAAGATCAGGTTGAAAATTTGAACGAGCGTGGAATCAAAGCTTTGGCCATTTATTCAGGAATGAGCGCACAGGAAATAAAAATTGCAATGGACCATGCAGCGTGGGGAAACTACAAGTTTTTGTACCTTTCTCCTGAACGAATTTCAACCGAACGCTTTCGCGAACGCCTCAATCAACTGGATGTGAACCTGATTGCCGTTGACGAAGCGCATTGCATTTCACAATGGGGTTACGATTTCAGGCCATCGTACATAAAAATTGCCGAACTTCGTGACTTGTTGCCCGACGTTCCGGTTTTGGCAGTTACAGCAACTGCAACCGCCCGGGTGATCGACGATATTCAGGAGCAATTAAAATTCAGGACAAAAAATGTACTCCGCACAAGTTATTACCGAAGTAACCTGATTTACCTTGTCAGAAACGAAGAAGACAAAGTGAATTACCTTTTGAAGGCGGTTCAAAAAGCCAAAGGAACCGGAATCGTGTATGTCAGAAGCCGTAAACAAACCCGCGAAATCAGCGAGCTTTTCATAAAAAATAAAATTTCAGCAGATTATTACCATGCCGGATTGCCTTCCAAAATCAGGTCAGCCAAACAGGAAAACTGGAAAAGCGGACGGTGTCGGGTCATTGTTTCGACCAATGCTTTCGGGATGGGAATCGACAAGACTGATGTGCGGTTTGTGATTCATCTGGAATCGCCCGATTCGGTTGAAGCCTATTTTCAGGAGGCAGGAAGAGGCGGACGCGATGGTAAAACGGCCTATTCGGTGCTACTTTTCAATAACAGCGACAAGCTGAAATTGCAGAAAAATGTAGCCAAATCATTTCCTGAACCAGATGTAATCAGGCGCATTTATGAAGCAATCTGTAATTTTTTCCAGGTGGCAGTTGGCTTCGGAAAAGATCAGATTTTTGAATTCAGCATGGGAATGTTCGCGTCCAAATTTTCGCTTCAGATTACCGAAGTTTATAACAGCCTGAAAATATTGCAGCGCGAAGGCTATCTCGAATTGACCGATGAACTTGACAATCCGTCGAAAGTTTATTTTCAGGTTAACCGCGACGATTTGTACAAATTTCAGGTGGCCAACTCCGATTTCGATGGTTTTGTAAAACTGCTTTTGCGTTCGTACACCGGTTTGTTTACCAATTATGTTTCCATTGATGAACAATTGCTTGCCAAAAGAGCCAATATTTCTCCTGAATTGGTTTATCAGTTTTTAACCCGACTGAGAACCCAAAAAGTTATAGATTACATTCCGCAGAAAAAAACGCCATTCATCATTTTTGCCAAGGAACGAATTGATCCTGAACGCATAAGAATAAGCAAGGAAAACTACGAAGACCGCAAACGCGATTACCTGAACCGGATTGAAGCCATGATTCATTATGCCTCGTCGGGACACAAATGCCGAAGCCAGTTATTGCTTCAGTATTTTGGCGAAACGGAGTCGGTCAGATGCGGCAAATGCGATGTTTGCATGGCAAGGAACGAATTGAATGTGAGCAAGTATGAATTTGATAGCATCAGCGAACAGATCAAAAAAGTGATGGTTCAGCCGTGTTTTTATGAAGAGCTTTTAACCAAAATTGAAGGAAATGCGGACAATGTGGTAAAGATCGTTCGCTGGCTACTCGAAAACGAAAAGTTGGTTTACCGGGTTGATAACCGGATGGAATGGCGGAAATGATGAAGTTTGCGAAAGTTAACGCCTGATTATGATATAACATTACAATTCTTACCTTAGCAAAAAAAAAAATCAATGATTTCACTAAGTCCAGGATCTTCAGGAAAAGAAAAACTCATTGGCTGAGTTCGAAAATATTACTGTTCGGGTTTTAGAATATCTGCCCAATGTGCTTAGCGAATTCAAGATGAAGAGTGGTTACAACATTCATTCGTCGCAAATAGCAGGAACTACAAAATATGTCAGGCCTATTAATCAAAGGCTTTTTATTTATTCCCCGGAAGACTTCAAAAGTAAAATAAATGATTTTCGGACAATAATTGAAAAATTGAAAACCCGAAATGAGGACTGGGCTGATTACGAAAAAGAGATAATTGATAGTGTTTTATATACAATTCAGCAATCCATCGGAGCCGGATTTGATTTACTGGCAAATCCAAACAGCGCAAGAAAACATGTTGGGAACCGGTTTGAAGAATTAATAAAGGTCATTTTTACAGAAATCGGAATTGCCAATAAAAGGACGGTTCTTCAAATTCCATACAAAACGGATGAAGGAGAAAAAACTTATAAATGTGAAAACGACCTGATTCTTTCACCTTTTGAAAAAGTAAAATCGACAGGCAAACATCTTGACGAACATGAAATTGTGGTTTCGGTAAAGACAACTTCGAAGGACAGAATGGGTAAAATGTTTATTGACAAGATTTTACTTGAACGATTTGTTAATCACGAACAAAAAGTAATCGGAATTTTCCTAAATGATGTTCAACGGAAGGAGAACGACAACATAAGTTTCACTTTGGTTTCGGGATTATTTATGGTTTACTCTAATTTTTTGACTGAACTCGAGGGCATTTACTATCTTGATCCTCCGCCAAATGCTTTAAAAATGCCTTACAGCAATTACATGAAGCCATTTTCAGAATTGGTGACCAGGGATATTTGGATTTTACTCTCCTCTTAATTTTGATCTTCTTTTTTGAGAATCATCTTCATCCTTACAAGTTAATATTCTGTTAATGTGACTCTTATCTGACAGCCTATTTTTTATAACCGAGCAATATTCATCCTCTAATTCAGTTCCTATCCAGCGTCTTTTGTATGCTTCAGCCACTGCATAGGTAGTACCGGAACCACCAAAAGGATCAAGAATTAAGCTATCCTGATTTGAAGAAGAAAGTATTATCTTTCTTAATAACTCAACAGGTTTTTGTGTGAGATGACTGGTTCTTTCCCAAGATCCATTAGAAATAGTTGGAATTTCAAAAACATCTTTAGGCTTAGCTCCCAGAGGATTAGGAGTCCATTCATAATTTGTCTTTTTACCATTCGAAAATTGAGAAGTCTCAGCCTGGCCTCTTTCAGGGTATTTAAGTGTATGTTCATTGTATGGAATTCTCACTTCGTCAATGTTGAAGATAAATTCCTTACTTTTTCTAAGGTGTAGAATACTTTCATGAGAACGTCCCCAATCATTTCCCAAATTTCCTTTGTTCCGATAAAACCAAACCAACCATTTACATCCCTGAAATAAACTAGATGCGTTCCATTTTAAATCTGCAAGAATTTCAGAGAAACCACAAACATAAAGCGAACCTGTTTTTTTCAAAACCCGGTGTGCTTCTTTTATCCAAACCATACTCCAGTCAACATACTCTTTTTGAGATGAAAAGGTATCCCATTCGGCTTTTTTAATATTGTACGGAGGATCAGCAAAAATCAAATCAACAGACTCATTCTCTAAGGTTTTTAAAAATTCAATCGCATCGTGCTGATATAGTTTGCCATAGTTGGTTTCAAAAAAAGGTTCTATTTCCAATGTTAATAAATTCGGGCTGTAGTACTTTAATTCGAGCTGCAACTCTTCTACAAGCGACAGTACATTGCTTTCGGTATAAACCCGGTAATTGTTTATTGGGTGGCGCACACTCTCGAATTTCTTCGATTTGTCCCAACGCCTTAATGTTTCGCTGCTGACACCCAAAAGCTTAGCAGCTTCGCCTACTTTCACAAACTTTTCCATAATTAAATCGTCTACAAACCTTACACAAGGTTACACAGCAAATATACAAATAGAATCGAAAAAATCTTTTTACTTTTGTAGCAAATTTTTACTGAATACTTTTCATGAGAGAAGAAGAAGAATTGAACAGCATTGCCTATTCAAAAAATGTAATTGAATTTATTACCGTAGCCAGCGAATTCTGCAGCTTTCTGGAACGATCGGAAAGCCTCGAGACTCCTGATTTTCTGGGACGTTTACAAAAGATACTTCCACTTTTATATTTGAAAGCCAGCTTATTGCCTGAATTTGAATTCGAGGCTGATGACGATTTGGAAAAATTTGTATCTGAAATGGATTACAACCTGATTCAGCAAAAAATACTTCGTCATACGGGGGCCAACGATGATTACCAGGAAGTCTTTTTATCGGGAATGCAGTTCAGCGAATCGGCACTTACCGCCAGTATTTCCGAAAATGTGACCGATATCTATCAGGAAATGAAAGATTTGGTGATGTCGTTTCGTATGCTGAACGATGAAGTGATGGAACAGGCAGTCTGGGAATGTAAAAATAACTTTTCGCAACTGTGGGGCCAATCGCTGGTGAACTGTTTACGCGCAATACACAACCTTATTTATGCTGAAAACATACAGGATGAACAGGATACAGCAAAAAATCAAAAATCAGAATCAAAAAATACAAACCGAAAACCTGATTGGTTGAACGACCGGTTTTCGTATCAGGGAGATTAGCAATGATTTATAAAGAAAGTATTGATAAGGAAGAGTTGGCCGAATTGCCACTGATTCAGTTTGAAGGAGAAATAATGTTGGTTGAGACCAAAGAAGCCTATTTAATATCGATTGAATATCTGGCGCAACAAAAAGTGCTGGGTTTTGATACCGAAACCAAACCAGCTTTTAAAAAAGGAGTTGTTTACGAAGTTGCCTTGCTGCAACTGGCTACCAAGGACCGCGCTTTTTTATTCAGGTTAAACAAAATTGGTTTACCAAACGGACTCAAAAACATACTTTCAAATCCTGAAATTGAGAAAATTGGTGTCGCTATCCGCGATGATATTAAAGGATTACAGAAGATGAACCATTTTAAACCCGGTGGTTTTATCGAATTACAGGACAGGGTTAAAGACCACGGCATTCAGGATTTTAGCCTAAAAAAAATATCAGCCATCGTTTTGGGGTGTCGAATATCCAAAGCTCAGCGGGTTACCAACTGGGAAGCGCTGGAACTTTCTGAAGCTCAGCAGATTTATGCTGCCACCGATGCATGGGTTTCACACCGCATTTACGAATCACTCAATCAATAAAAAACATGATAAAAAAGTATAGCCAGGTAGTATTAAAATCTGGCAAGGAACAATCGCTGCAACGCTTTCATCCGTGGATATTTTCAGGAGCAATTAATGAAATAATTGGAAAAGTTGAAGAAGGTGATGTAGTTGAAGTTGTTTCAAACAAGAAAGAATTTCTTGCAATGGGTCATGTTCAGATTGGCTCGATTGCAGTACGCATTTTTTCGTTCGAGAAAGTTGAACCCGATTTTGTTTTCTGGAAAGGCAAGCTTGACCGCGCTTTGGATGTCAGGAAAAAACTCGGATTGGTTGATAACAATCAAACCAACGTGTATCGTTTGGTTCATGGCGAAGGCGATGGAATGCCCGGACTGATCGTGGATTTTTACAGCGGAACTGCTGTGATTCAGGCACACTCAGCCGGAATGTTTGTGATTCGTGAAACGTTGGCAAAAGCCTTGAAAGAAGTGATGGGCGACCGTCTGGTTGCCGTTTACGATAAAAGTGAAAAGACGGTGCCTTTTAAAGCCGATCTGGAACCAAAAGATGGCTATTTGCTTGGAGAGTCGAAAGTTTTTGAAGTTCAGGAATACGGAAATAGATTTAATGTGGATTGGGTGGAAGGTCAAAAGTCAGGATTTTTTGTCGATCAACGCGAAAACCGTCGTTTGGTTCAGGAATATTCGAAAGATCGTAAGGTGCTGAATATGTTCTGTTATTCAGGAGGATTTTCGTTTTATGCCATGCGAGGTGGTGCAAAAGTTGTTCATTCCGTTGATTCGTCGGCCAAAGCCATTGAGCTGACCAATGAAAATGTAAAACTGAATTTTCCTGAAGATACGCGCCACGAAGCTTTTGTTGCAGACTGTTTCGATTATATGGACAAGAATCAGGGAAAATACGACCTGATTATCCTCGATCCTCCCGCTTTTGCCAAACACCGCGGCGCTTTGCCGCAGGCATTAAAAGGGTACAAACGACTTAACCTGAAAGCATTTCAACAGATCGCTCCGGGCGGAATCGTGTTTACCTTTAGTTGCTCGCAGGTGGTGACCAAAGACAAATTCCGCGAAGCAGTATTTTCTGCTGCTGCAATTTCAGGAAGAAAAGTGCGAATTCTTAACCAACTTGTTCAACCGGCCGATCATCCGGTTGATATTTACCATCCTGAAGGAGAATATTTGAAAGGATTGGTACTCTATGTGGAATAGCGTACTAATCCTTTGGATTTATTGTTTTGCCGTGACAATCCCTTTTATCAGCAATACAACAGGCGTGTTTTTTGCATTTGAATTAACAGTAACTGTTTTATTAAATGCACCCGCAATATTGGTATTGTAGGCCACTTTAATACTGCCGGTTTCGCCTGGGGCAATAGGGGTTCTGGTCCAATCAGGAGTAGTGCAACCACACGAAGCTTTTACATCATTAAGAATTATAGGCGCTTTTCCCTTGTTGACAAACTTAAATTCGCAATTGCCATCACTGCCTTGAACAATGGTGCCATAATCATGTGCCATTTTATCAAAAACGATAGAATCCTGTACACTTGTAGGACTTACCTGTGCCTGCATACTTAAAGCAGTAAAAAACACCATAACCAGAACTAACAATGAATTTTTCATTTTGTAAAATTTAATTATTTTGTTGTGTTTGCAATTTTCGAGCCATCAATTTTCGGGCGAAAATTATAAATATTTTTAATCCCTTCAATATTACCTGAAAACAATTGTTTTAATCAATTCTTCGCCCACTACTTCGTTCAGGCGAATACGAATATCTTCCCTCATCATCAGTAATTCGTTCCGCACAATGGGCGAAGTTGTTTCTACAAACAGGGTACTGTTCTGTATGTATAGATTTCCGGTATAACGGGCCACAGTTTTGCCCATCACCGTCTCCCACGATTTAATAAGATCCAGTTCGTTGAGTTTACGATCCAGATTATTTTCCCGGGTATAACTCCTCAGAACATCGCTGATACTTTGGGTATTGTTTTTTCTCATTTTAGGTTAGTTTTTTACCTGACCATCGTTAATTGTAAAAATTCTCGATTCGGTATCCAAACGTGAAATCATCACATCGAGGTGCTCCCGATTGGTATCTGTAATAAAAATCTGGCCGAAATGATCGTCGGCAACCAGTTTCACTATTTGTTCCACACGGTTTTTATCCAGTTTGTCAAAGATATCATCGAGTAATAAGATCGGAGTTAATCCTGAAATTTCTTTCATAAAGTCGAACTGTGCCAGCTTCAATGCTACCAAATATGTTTTTTTCTGCCCCTGAGAGCCAAATTTTTTAATCGGATAACCAGCCAGTTCAAAATCAAAATCATCCTTGTGAATTCCGGTCGAGGTGTATTGTAACATTCGGTCGCGGCCTATTGTTTCTTTCAAAAGCTGGTCAAAATCACTGGTCAGCAAATCTGACTGCAATTTTAAGCCAACCAATTCCTTGCCTCCTGAAATTAGCTGATAATATTGCTGAAAAACCGGCTGAAGTTTGTCGATGAAAGTCATTCGTTCGGCATGTATCTGTTGTCCGTATTTGACAAGCTGATCGTCCCAGATTTCAATTGCTTCCGTCTGAAAAGTGTTTCTTCCGGCGAATTGTTTGAGCAAATTATTGCGCTGAAGCAACGCCCTGTTGTATCTGATCAGGTTTTCGAGATAAACGGCATCATATTGCGAAATCACTGTATCGACAAACCTTCGGCGTTCGTCGCTCCCTCCCGAAATAAGGTTGGTATCCAGAGGAGTTACAATAATCAAAGGAATCAGTCCGATGTGTTCTGATAATTTCCGGTAGTCCTTCTGGTTCCGTTTAAAAATTTTCTTCTGGTTTCGTTTAAGTCCGCAATAAATGGTTTCTTCCGAATCGAGCCGGGAGTATTTTCCCTGAATCATAAAAAAATCCTGATCAAACCGTATATTCTGGGCATCAATCGAATTCAGAAAACTTTTACAAAACGACAAATAATAAATTGCATCCATCAGGTTGGTTTTTCCTGCGCCATTATTGCCAATGAAACAATTTAAGCCATTAGTAAACTTGAATTCAGAATGTTCAAAGTTTTTAAAATTTACGATCGATAATTCTTGAATAAACATATTTTAAGGAGCATTTTGACGGAACAAAACTACAAATTTCTGCATCGGAACCGATGAAATTAATCGTTTAAGAAGCGATTAACATCAAAGTGTTTATTAATATTCAATTTAAAATCTGAAAACTGCCATTTATTTTTGAAAATAATATATTTTTGCCTCACGATTTTTGAAAATAGACTTTACGAAATGACAAAAGACAAAAAAAACAACCAGGCTGATAATTTAACCGAAGTAGAAAGTGCGTTAACCAAGACCGAGCAATTTCTCGAATCAAACCAAAAACTGATTTCAATAGTGATTGGTTCAATTGTAATTGTCGTAGTTGGGTATCTTGCTTTAAACAAGTTCTACCTCGAACCACGCGATCAGGAAGCACAAGATCAAATGTACGTGGCCCAGAATTACTTTGAAAAAGATTCATTCAATCTTGCGCTCAACGGAGATGGTGGAAACCTTGGATTTCTTGACATTATTGACGACTTCGGTTCGACTGATGCCGGCAACCTGGCAAAATATTATGCAGGAGTTTCCTATTTGCAAATGGGTCAGTTTGAAGATGCAATTGAGTACCTGCAAAAATTTAAGACCAAAGATATACTGTTAAAGCCTATTTCAATTGGCGCTCAGGGCGATGCTCAGCTTGAACTGGGAAAAACAGACAAAGCGCTTGACTTATACACCAAAGCATACAAGCTGAATGAAAACGAGCTGACAACTCCGATTTATATGCTCAAAGCTGCTGAGTTGCTCGAAAGCACAGGTAAAAGTGCAGAAGCGCTGAAAATATATGAAACCATCAAACAAAAATTTCCGGAGAGCAACGAAGGAAGAAACATTGATAAATACATTGCCCGCGCAAAAGTTAAAGCGAACAGCTAAAAACGTTTTTAAACTGACAATATAAAAAAGTCCCCTCATTGCAGGGGATTTTTTATTTTTACGCAAATTTTAAATTCACAAAATGGCTACAAAAAATTTATCAGAATATGACCTGTCTTCAGTTCCTTCTGCTTCAGAAATGAAGTTCGGGATTGTGGTGGCAGAATGGAACTATGAGGTAACGGGCGCATTGGCACAGGGCGCTGTTGATACATTGTTAAAACATGGCGCAAAAGAAGAAAACATTGTACTGAAGCATGTTCCCGGAAGTTTTGAGCTGACTTTGGGCGCTCAATACCTTGCAGAATTTACCAAGTCAGATGCAATCATCATTCTGGGCTGTGTAATTCAGGGCGAAACCCGCCATTTTGATTTTATCTGCGAAGGAGTGACCCAGGGAATTACCAACCTGAATATTAAATACAACAAGCCATTTATATTTGGATTACTTACCACCGACAATCAGCAACAGGCACTCGATCGTGCAGGAGGAAAGTTAGGGAACAAAGGTGACGAAGCTGCAGTTACTGCCATTAAAATGCTGGCATTGAGAGATGATCTGACCAAATAAAAAAAGGGGCTTTCGCCCCTTTCTCTCTTAAAACCAAACTAATTATTCACTATTGACCCTGGCCACCTTGGCCCCCCATGCGACCCGAACCGTTCCTTCTGCTTTCTGCACGTTTTTTTAGCATTTCATCGTACAACTTGATCTGGTCAGCCTTCAAAATGGCTTTGATCTCCTTGTCTTTTTCAGCCTGAACCTTGGTCATTTCAGCACGCATTGCCGTCCGTTCTTCATCACTTGCATCGCGCATCTTTGAC
>JAUYTA010000777.1 GCA_030695265.1 Bacteroidota bacterium | reverse complement strand
TGATCGCCGGAGGAAATTCCAGAAGGTATTTGTTTGGCCATTCACTCGCGCAGGGATATGCCCCCATCAATATCGGCAATCCGGGTTTAACATGGGAAACTACCGAATCGACCAATCTTGGTTTCGATTTTACTTTTTATAAGAACAAACTCTCCGGAAGTATTGATTTGTACAACAAAAAAACAAAGAACATGCTTTTGCGGCTGCCCGTTCCTTTATCAACCGGATTGCCCGGTTCGCCCTGGACAAATGCCGGGGATGTTATCAACAAAGGATTTGAGCTAAATGCTACCTATCGCAATAAATGGAAGGATCTGAATTACAGCGTGAATATGAATGTTTCCACTTACCACAACAGAATTGTATCGTTGGGCGGTGGTGAACCAATTATGGGTGGTGAACAGCGGCTTGGTTATACTACCAAAACAATGGTAGGTAATCCAATTGGCGAATTCTTCGGCTATATTGTTGAAGGTGTTTTTCAGAACCAACAAGAAATAAACGAGGCCAATATGCTTTCATCCGAAGGAGAATACTATCAGGATAAACTGACCAGACCGGGTGATTTTAAATTTAAAGATTTGAACGGTGATGGCAAAGTGACTGGCGAAGACCGTGGTTTTATCGGCTCGCCACATCCTGATTTTACTTATGGCCTGACTTTCACTGCCGAATATCACCAGTTCGATTTCAGTATATTTCTTCAGGGCGTTCAGGGCAACGATATATTCAATGTTTTTAAATACTATACCCATCAGAATACCGGGTATTTTAATTCCCCGGCCAATATGTTGCAGAAAGCCTGGCATGGCGAAGGAACTTCCAACTCACAATTTATGATTTCGGCGAGTACTGCCAATAATAACCTTCGGGCATCGTCATGGTACATCGAAGACGGATCATTTCTCAGGGTTAAAAATCTTCAGATCGGATACAATCTTGGAAAGTGGATGTGCAAGAAACTCTCTATTTCCTCTTGTCGTATTTATGTTGGGGCTCAAAACCTATACACATTTACGCGATACAGTGGGCTTGATCCTGAATTGGCTGATTTGAGCGGTAGCCCGCTGAATTCAGGAATCGACTTTGCCAAATATCCGCAGGCCAGAACAATTTTGACCGGCTTAAGTGTAAAGTTTTAAAACCAAACCAAATGATGGACAGACGAATATATATACTTCTATTGCTTTTCCTGATTTCGGGCTGCGATCCGGCTTTCATTGACAAGCCTCAACTTGCAAGGCAAACGTCAGAGAATTTCTATAAAACCGATGCTGATGCCATTAAAGCAGTTACTGCTGTTTATAATTATTTCCAGACTTACGACTTCGAAGTCAGTAAATTCGAATTTGGCGACATTGCTTCTGATGATGCTGAAAAAGGTGGCGAATCAGACAATGACCGGCCATTTGTGAAAGATCTGGAGTATTTCCGTAGCCGTTCCGATAATTTATCGTGCCGGGCGATGTGGAGTATTTGTTTTACCGCCATTTACCATGTTAACAATACCGAAACGCAAATAGCCAAAATAAATATGGATCAGCAGTTAAAAAACCGACTGATTGGCGAAGTTCGGTTTATAAGAGCCCATTTTTATTTTTACCTGATCAATATTTTCGGTGAAGTACCATTGGTTACAAAAACTCTTTCGTCTGACGAATACCATTTGCCAAAAGCGACTAAAACAGCCATCTGGGAACAGATTGAAGAGGATTTGACTTTTGCGAAACAGCATCTCCCCTTAAAATCAGGATACGCAAAAGCCGATCTGGGACGAATTACAAAAGGAACTGCACAAACGTTTCTGGCAAATGCCTACCTTTTTCAGAAGAAATGGGCACTTGCCAAAAGGGAAGCCAATGAGGTAATTCTTTCCGGTGAATACGATCTTGAACCTGAATTTCAGAATTTGTTTCAAATGCAAAAGTCTGATTTCAGCATGGAATCTGTTTTCGAAGTTCCGCATATTTCGACCAATACCGGCTGGGGCGACGAGAACGAGGGAACTGTGATACCGGTTTTTTGTCGCAGTCGTAACGCAGGAGGTTGGGGTTTTAATTGCCCGACTCTTGATTTATTGAATGAATTCGAACCGGGCGATCCTAGATTGGTGCATACAATGCTGTTCGATGGTGATAATTTTGAAGGCGAAATACAATTCAATCAGTACAGTCCTTCACGCCTACATTCCAGAAAAGTATTTTTAATCCCTTCGGAAAGGGTCGGTTTTGGTTCTTCTGATGCCCCGGTTAATCTTAAAGTAATCCGTTACTCCGAAGTACTTTTAATTCATGCTGAAGCGGCCTGCGAAATTGGTGATTTTGAGGAAGCACGTTTGTCACTCAATAAGGTTCGCCGCAGGGCACGGCTGAGTAGCGCCATTGATGAAAAAATAACCTTCAAGAATGTCAATAAATATCAGGTCACGAAAGGACAATACGTTCAATACGATTTCGTGAAATACAATTATTGGGAGGCCAACAGCGACATCGCCAATCTGTTGCCCGATGTGACCACCAACGACCAGCAATTACTCCGGAATGCCATCAGGCATGAACGACGTGTTGAACTGGCAATGGAAAATAAGCGGTTTTACGATATTATCCGTTGGGGCGAACCTGAAACTCATTTTCAACGTTTCGCGGGCAAATGGAAAACCGGTAAAGGCGCACAATTCAGGAAAAACATCAACGAAGTTTTTCCGATTCCGCAGGATGAACTGGATTTGAACCCACGGATGACACAGAATCCGGGGTATTAGGAAGTTCCAGGTTTCAGGTTTCCCCGCCTGCTGCGGGCAGGAAGTTTCAGGTATGTCATTAAGTGGTCAGAAAGTGGTCATTGATAGTCATTTAATTGTCATTGACAGCAAAATCTGGTGTGTGCTTTGACCACCAATGACGTGAAACAAATGACTATTAATGACAATTATCTCATCTTCGAATGTCCTAGAAAAGATAGTTGAGTCCCATATAAAATCCTGATTTTCCGTCTTGTTTGTCGGCTGCCATGCCGTAATCCATCGCGATCACAAAGTTCTCGTTCATGGCAACAATCAGCCCGCCTCCATATGAATAATGCATTTTTTCGGCATCCCGTTTTAGATAATCATCAGGCAATCCGAAAGTTGGATTTGGCTTAACAGCAATCTTTTTTGTAACCCGACCAAAGTCTGTAAATCCATTCAGGCCAATGTAAAAGTTATTTTTGATGAAATTGAATCGTACAACCTTCCAGCGGGCCTCCATATTTCCATAAAAAATGCCATCACCAATTACACGGTTACGAAGAATTCCCCTGATGGTGGAAGCTCCGCCAAGTCCTTCGGAAGTAGCGCCAGTAAGCTGAGAAGTTATTACCTGTGATTGATAGTAAAATGGAACAGTTCCGCCAAGTGTAGCTTGGTAAGCCAAACGGTAAACCAGCGATAGGTTGTCGGGAACAATGGTGAAATATTGCCGGTGGATAAGGCTTAACTTGGAAAATGAACTTTCAGCTCCTAAAATCTTTGGTGATGCTTCAATAACTGCTTCAGTCCAGACACCTTTCATCGGGTTTGGCTGATTGTCGCGGGTATCAAAAACAATCCCGCCTTTAAACGTGGGCACAAAACCGCCGTCAACTTCATCTCC
>JAUYTA010000773.1 GCA_030695265.1 Bacteroidota bacterium | reverse complement strand
AATACAAAACGATTCCCCTTACCCGATCTACTGAAAGGATTTGCCGTCTTCCTGATTATTCCGGTTCACATTCTGGAAACTTTCATTGATTATCCCGGAAGGGAAAGTCTGTTCGGGAAAGTACTTTTATTGCTCGGTGGTCCTTTTGGTGTCCCCATTTTCATGATGGTGATGGGCTATTTTGTTGCGTTAAGTAAAAAAACAACCGCTCAGAATATTCTCCGGGGACTGCTAATTTTTATACTTGGTATTTTCCTGAATATTGGCTTAAATTTTCATTTACTCCTTAAAATATGGACGGAAGGCTGGAAGTTCGACCCGCTTCAGGCAATTTTTGGAGTTGACATTTTTTATCTGGCAGGTTTAAGCATCATTTTACTTTCAGTTTTAAAAACTTTAAAGTATGGACAACAATGGATCGCTTTCGCATTGATTCTGTTCGTCAGCGGCTCAACTGCGTATATGAATGAAATATTGATGGTTACCGAACGGAATTATATTTTGCCTTTCATTGGAGGCAAATACTCCTGGTCGTATTTTCCGCTGTTTCCATGGCTAACATATCCATTGGTCGGATTTCTATTTCAAAAGACAGAACTCAGACTCAGAAACTTTATGCAGAAGCAAAAAACCGTTTCGATTGCGTTTCTTGCTTTCGTTTTTATTCTGGTTGTTTTGTTTTCCCGATTTGGCATCGAAACCACCATCAACCTTTCCGATTATTATCACCACACTTTCCCGTTTTTCCTTTGGACCCTGGGAGTTGACGTTTTATGGATATTGCTGCTGTGGTTTGTAGTTCAGAAATTCAGCGAATTTCCAATAATTGTTTTTCTACGGTGGCTTGGCAAAAACATCACTGCATTTTACATCATCCAATGGCTGATTATTGGGAACATTGCTACAGCGATTTACCAAACACAGGAACTTTCGAAATACGCTTATTGGTTTGTACCAATTTTTCTGATTACCATTGGATTAACGTTCATGTACGAAAAAATAAAATCCAGTTACAGCAAAATTTAATGTTTTTCTCTTGGAGATGAACATTTTTTTGTTTTTCTTTGTGAGCGAATATTCACTTACTTTATTTTGAAATACATTTAAAACTTTTAAGCGATGAAAATTACTAAATATCGTGATCAGGAAGTAAAAGAAACTCCTCACAAAATTGATGTTCGGGAAATGTATAACAAAGCATCGGCTCAGGCAATGCTTATGGCCTTAAAACCAGGTGAAAGTCTGAAACCGCATAAAACGCCGGTAGATGTATTTTTCTTCATAGTTGAAGGCCGGCCAACCATTCATATTGGCGACGAAAGTGAAGTGTGCGAAGCAGATACATTGATTGAAAGCCCTGCCGATATTGTGC
>JAUYTA010000771.1 GCA_030695265.1 Bacteroidota bacterium | reverse complement strand
CAGTAAGAAAAGTACCAATTTCATGTTAAGGATTCTTATACGCGGTTTGTAATTTTCAATAAAATTTGCATCAAAATGTCTGAATTGCTCGTTTGGATTAACAAACAGTTTTTTCTATTCCTGCTTCGGATCCATTACTTTCCCGATAAACAAAATAGCTTGTGTGTCTTTTTCGCGGATTGCAAATACAAACGGATGATCGACACGGAAAGAATTGTCAACCGGCATTGAAGTTACACCTACGGTAATCCCGGTTACTGCCGCTGCTTCTGTTCCACGCTCGTCAACTTTGATGTATGTTTTGTGCATTACTTCAGAAATAACCAGTTTAGCCGCATCAGAAATTCCGCTCAGATTGGCTTTTGCGTCATTGAAAGCATCTGTCATTCCCAATGCTGCCAGTTCATCTTTCAGGCTATTGTCAAATTTGAACTCGAATTTGGGTAGAAATACTTCCTTTTTTTGTTCGGAAAGTTTCGAAATCCAGTCGTTCACATTTTCAGGATTCAGGAGTGAAATTACATTGTCAGTTTTTTTACCAGTTTGGGGCAAAAAAATCAACATTGAGTATTTTCCGCTTCCATAAGGCATTTCGAGTAGCTGGAAATCGGTATGATTAAAATAATTGAACGGTTTTTCGATTTTCATGGTTGGTACCTGAATCACCGTATTGTCTTCTTTCGTGAAACTCCTGTCGGCAGTTTCTTTCGTGTCGAACCGGTATTTCCATTCGCCGTTAAAATAAATGGCATTCAGCAAATACATTACATCTTCGGCTTTTACTTCTTCTATTATCTTGTCGATTTTTCCTTTTGTGTTGGTGTTCACCCAGCCATTAACTTTGTTCAGGGTTTCTGCGGTTTTTGTAAAGTCGAGTCCCGAAACTTCCGCATTGTAAAACTTCTGGTTGGTGGTTTTGAAAGCATCTTTTACCGGGAATGTGTTCCTGTAGAAAATGGCGTTCGAGATCGACAGTTCAACTTTCGGATCGTGGCTGATAAGCGCTGCAACCAAATCCTTGTAGCTCTGGTTGATGTCCTCAGAAGTCATGCCTGCTTTGTGCAGCATTTGCTCCATTTGTGTCTTGGTATTGCCTTCGGTTCCGTTGTAAACCATCGCCAAAGCCAGCGAAACGCTCATCGGCGAAATCATGGTATTCTTTGGTTCGTCGAGCGAAGCATCTACTTTCCTGAATAACTCAAATCCAAACTGGTTGTCGGCAGCAATTATTTTGGCCGATTTTGCGTTGGGTGTCAGATCAGTAACTTTGGGCTCGTTCTCGGCCTGATTGCAGGCAAAAAGAAAAGTGAGCAGTAACAGGGAAATTATTCGTTTCATGGCAAATGTTTTTAAGTTATAATTTCAAGATGTCAATGCGGTGCAAATGGTTGCGTTGACATTGTTTGTAAAGATAGTCAATTAAAAAAATACATCAGACGCAACTATTTCGTTTGCCATTCCATCTAATTGACAACTGAACCGCCTCAGGCAATTAAATCAGGGGTAAAGTACTGTTGAAATGCTCAAAGTTTTAATTAATCGGTTAATTTTGAGTGATCAGATTAAAAATAGGAATTGGAAGATTTTACATCGATAATATCCGAATGCATTGCCGGAAGCCGGAAAGCGCAGGCAAAGCTATATCATCAGTTTGCCCCGAAAATGTTCGGGGTGTGTTTGCGTTATGCCAAAGATGCAACCGAAGCTGAAGATAACCTTCAGGATGGATTTGTGAAAGTTTTTACCAATTTGAAATCGTTTCGGCAGGAAGGTTCTTTTGAAGGTTGGATTAGGCGAATCATGATCAATGTTTCTCTGGAAAAGTTACGAAAGCAACATTTGATGTATCCCGTTGAAGATGTTTCGGTGTATGATACCATCAATTTTTCGGATGATGTGATCGCGAAAATTTCGGCCGACGATCTTGTAAAACTGATTCAGGAATTGCCCCCGCGTTACCGGCTGGTTTTTAACCTTTATGTGATTGAAGGCATGTCGCACCAGGAAATCGCCAAAGAAATGTCGATCACGCAGGGAACCTCTAAGTCGAACCTGGCGAGGGCCAGGGAAATAATGAAAAGAAAAGTTCAGGAGAACTTTGGTGAAATAAATGCCCAAAACAATTACACGGCATGAAGAGAGATGAAAATATAGACGATTTATTCCGGGAAAAACTTCGGAATTACGAAAAGGAACCTCCGGCTTATTTGTTGCAGAATGTGCTTGATGGAGCTGCCGGAGCCCGGCGAACCAGAAAAATAGTTTTTTGGAGGGTTGCCGGAGTTGCCGCCGCGATACTTCTGGCTTTCGTGGCCGGTTGGCAATTGCAGCACCTGAACAGCGAAACCTCGCCACAGCAGATTGTTGTCGGCCCGAATTCTTCTCCGGAAATACAAACCGCAAAACAATTTGGTCCTGAAGGTGAAATAACTTTGGATAAGATACCGGAAACTGGTTTGTCCAGAGATGAAAAATCATTCAAATCTGCAACTGATAAAAATTTACAGGTTGCCAGCCAAACCAATTTTCAGGAAAAGAAAATTACCAATGAACCAATACTGATTGCCCGAGCTGATGAATCAACGTTGCTTTATCCGATTAAAACAAAGAGCCGAATAATAATCAGCAATAATCAATATGCCAATGTGTTGCATGAAATGAAGGTGAAAGACACAAACGTCGATCAGTTTGAAATGACCATCGATCAACAGATAATTGAGCAAAACAAGCAACAATTTCTGGCGCAGGCTGAAAAACAAAAGAAAGTGCGGTGGCTGGTTGGCGCGCAGGTTTCACCGGCATTCAATGTATCGGAAAGCAGCCATTCGCAGGTTTATGCCAGTAATATGCTGAATTCTGCCAACAATCCTGTTGATGTTGGCGGTGGAATTTCAGTGGAATATAAAAAGGGTAAACGACTAAGTTTGCAAAGCGGGGTATATTATTCAGGATTGGGACAGGCTTCCGGAAATTCAAGTCGTTCATTAGGAAATGATTATTTGTATGCCAGTGCCGAACGCGGAGCTGAGTATTTTAATACTTCTGTAAATATTGACACCAAATCGAGCAAAATGATGATGAACAGTGCCGCCGGAGTGATTGAATTCAGTAGTGTTCCATCAGGAATAGTTCTGGGCGCGAATCTCGACGAAAAGGCGATGGTATCGAACGCCGTGGTGGTTTCTGATGCGCGGTTTATCCAGAATTTTGAGTACATCGAAATACCGCTTTATTTGCGATACACGATCATTGATTCCAGATTTGATGTGGAAATGCTGGGTGGTTTCAGCTCAAATGTGCTGGTAGGAAACCAAACCTTTATGGAAAGTGGCGACGGAAAAAACCTTGTTGGCAAAACACAGGACATGCAATTGCTGAATTACAGCGGAACTTTGGGCGTTGGCTTAAAATATGGTCTGTCGAAACGTATTTTCCTGAATGTGGAACCTCGCGTTAAATACTACCTCAATTCGCTGAACAACAACTCGTCGGTTACTTACAAGCCATATACTATTGGAGTATTTACCGGGTTGAGTTATGAGTTTTAGAGAAGTGATCAGTGGTCAGTCTCAGTGATCAATAGCTTCGTGTATGTTAAAGCTTCCCCAAAGTTTATTTAAACTGAAAAAAAACTTTGGGAAAGCTTTGCCTGGAGTTCTGATGAGTTATTTTTGACAAGATCCACCACCACCCCATAATAAATTTCCACCCCGCGCAACCTTTTTTCCTGACCTCCCATCTTGAAAACAGTACGAACACCAAAACAGAATGCGAATGTCATTCGACATGTAAAAAACTTAAAAACCAAAATCAAATGAAAAAAATTCTGATACTGCTTTTGTCCGTTTTGTTCCTTGTTCCGGTATTTGCCCAGAAAGGCAAAAAGGACATTGTTTACCTGAAATCAGGAGGAATTATCAAAGGCGAACTGATTACTCATCATGCTGAAATTGTGAAAATAAATTCTTCAGGAAATCAATGGGTATTCAAAAATGAAGAAGTTGACAGTATTTCGAAGTATTCGAAAGTCAGAAATGAACCGGGCATCGCCCAGGATTATTTCTTCGACACTTCGATGGGTGTTTTGTTAGGCAACTCCGGAAATAACCAATCAGCTCCGTTTTCGTTTATGTCGTCGGTCAATTTCAGGATAAACGGCAATTTTTACGCTGGAGCTGGCCTTGGCGCTGAATTCTTTGAAGAAAGCTACATGCCCGTTTTTGCACAATTTCAATACAAATTCAGGGATACGAAATTTACTCCTTTTGTTAATTTGCAGGCCGGATACCAGGTTCCGCTGGAAGATGGCAACCGTGGACAAATAGTTACTTACGACTATTCTTCGTCCTATTATCCATATCCTCAAAACAATTCGAAGCTCAATGCTGAAGGCGGTTACCTTATTAATCCGTCCATCGGTTTTCAGCGGTTTACCTCCGATAATTTTGGCTGGTTCTTTTCGTTCGGATACCGCTACCATCAACTGAATTATTCAGGAGAAAATGGGTACAAGCTCGAAACCAACTTTTCGCGCCT
>JAUYTA010000769.1 GCA_030695265.1 Bacteroidota bacterium | reverse complement strand
AGCTGGCCTCCTGCAATTATTCCTAATTTCAAGTTTGATGTTACAAATTTTTCCATTTTTGTTTATTCCCTTTTCAGAATACAAGTTCTATTTTGTGCTATGTGTACTAAGTATTCTTATTAGAATTCTTTTTCGAGACCCTTACGCGTAAGTGATTTTTTTAACTGTATCATTCTTTACTACATACTTAATACAAAAAACTGTCAAGCACTTAGTACTTGACAGTTTTACTTAGATCATTTATGCTTTCAACAACCTCTTATCAACTTTATTCATTGTCGCCGGATGTTAAAAATGAATATTGGTAATCCATCGGGATAATGGCTAAATAATCTTCAACACTTGCACCAGCTAAACAAGCTTCAATAATTCGCCTGCCTGTTGCCGATAATTCTGGTGTCAAATATTTGGGCAATTCAGCTTTAAAGAAATCATACAATATTTCCGCACCTGCATCATAACCCGAGGTTTCTACTTCAACTTGTTTGTGAACCTGAAGAAACCGCGAAGGAATTTTTGCTCCTTCAATGGTAAGATAATTCAACTCAAACCCTAACAATGGACAACGGGCATATTGGTATTGGTCGCTTCTGAGTTTTGCATTTCCCCTTCTGGTAAGGTATTCGCGCATTAGTAACTGAGGTTTAAAACCAACTTTCCATGCACCAATGTGCTGGTTAGGCGTAAGGGTATATCTCATGCGCGGTGTTTGAATGATTTGGTCGAGCAATAAATTGGCATGTGTAACCATTTTTCCGGTTGCAAAAGGCCAATAAGAGCCAACTCCTTCGCTTCCCATTCCACCACCGTCGACAATACTTGGATTGGCATGACCTCTTGGAGAAACAAGCCTCCATAACCAGGCCAATGCCGGTGGTAAAATATGAAATAAGCCAACAATGCCATAGGTTGGTTTTTCTTTTGTGCAAGGCGGAGTGCGAACACCAAAGCTTCTAATATCTACAGTAACCGGTTTACTCACAATATTTGGCACAATATCCCTTGGTACAATTACCCTTGGGTTTGGGCAACTTTTTCCGGGGCTATCTTCGGTATGATCCCAAATAAGAGCGGTGCAATCGGGATTGGATTTTATATTCAGAAACAAAAGCGGCTCTGTGGGTTTTATGGTAAGCTTTTCAAGAAAAGGATCGTCTCCATAGTCGGTAATGCTATCAACCCGAATAAACCAACCATTTTCGGCATCTAGCACCGTCAATTTTCCGTTGTTTCTTTGAATGGTTGGATGGCACAAAGCCATATCATCTGTTACCGGATTAAATGAACAGAACAGTGGGAAGTTTATTAATCTCTTTTCACCTGTAAATATATTTTCACCAATTTGTACCTGTCCATTTGGTTCCCTCACTATATTTTGAAGCATTTCGCTCTTGCCTCCTCCACTTGCACCTTCGTGCATGAAAGTTGTGATATTATCATACGGGCTAACAACCTGTACTGTTGAACAATGCGCAGTTATCCAGCCTTCTTTTTCACCTTTGGTTAAAAGAGCTCCGTACAATCCTTTTTTTGCACTTGGCCCGGGATACAAATTGTATGAAAAAATTTCGTGCAACCCTTCTGAACGTTTATGAACAACGATCTGTTTACCATTGAAGTGAGTGTGTCGAAAAGTAGGCGCGACATAAATTACAGAATCAATCGAAAAATCAACAGGTAAATCCTTTACAGGGATAATGCGTTGAAGCATCGAAAGTCCCATTGCAAAAAATCCTGCATTGGCTGGTGCAATGGCAATACCGCCCGACCCAATAGAATCATTTCCGGCGAAATAAAAGAATACAGCTAATTCCTGCGATTGAAGCCAATGGATGGTTTCCTTTCTGAGAACGTCAAAATCGTACCCAAACTTATCAGAAAATCGTTCCTTGTCGCTGGGCAAATTGTCTGCAATAGCCATCGTATCCGGGTCTCTCCGCCGCATATACGCTTCGGTATAATTGGCCGAAATTCCGTTTGTTACTTTGTGTATAATCGCTTCAGAAACTTCACCTTTTCCGGGGATATCGTATTTTACCTCAAAACAATTGTTGTCTCCACCAACTGCCGCAGTAGCCAATTGCCTAACCGTATCGAAGGTGCTAAATGTTTTGCAACCACTTAAAATCACAATTACATCATCGGGTAGGCTAATCCTCTTTTTTTCAAGTGATTTAAATAAATCGCTCATATTGTTATTTTATAAAATATTCAATTCTTTTAGAACCCCATTCATATTACGCACTGCATCTGCACTTTTATCAAAAGCAGCTTGTTCTTCAGTATTTAGTTTATAATCAACAATTTTTTCAATACCATCTTTGCCAATTACAACAGGCACGCCAATGCATATATCGCTTTGGCCATATTCGCCATCAAGTGCAACACAACATGGAAATACTTTCTTTTCGTCGCGAACAATGGATTCAACAAGCGCAGCTCCGGCAGCGCCCGGTGCATACCATGCAGATGTTCCGAGAAGACCGGTAAGTGTTGCGCCTCCAACCATAGTGTCGGCAATAACCTTTTTTACTGTTTCTCCATCGAGTAAAGAATCTACCGGAATGCCATTGTAAGTAGCAAAACGAGCAAGAGGTATCATCGTTGTATC
>JAUYTA010000768.1 GCA_030695265.1 Bacteroidota bacterium | reverse complement strand
GTATTTGTAGAATTCACGGAATTCGGGATCGAGAAACGAATCGAGTGTTTTTACCACATCCAACTTGGTAATGTAATACGGTCCGCCCTGAATTTTAAAATCGACGAACTTAAAAGGCTTTACATTCAGGCTTTTCCGGCCTTTTAAATACTTCACTTTGTCCTCGGCAAAAGTATTCTCGTACGAAGACTTTCTTATTTCCAGGATGGCTTCGGCAACATCTATGTAATCGTTGTCCTGCTTCAGCACTTCGCGGTAAAATGCAGTCATAATCTCCGGATTGCGTGGATAATTGAGTGAAATTTTCGACAATATCCGGCCAAGAATGTCTTGTGGATTGATGACTGTAACTTTAATCTCTTTAATCGGAAATGAAGTTGGCCGGAGAAAAATAGTTGCCGCTGCATCCGTAATTTGAGTAACCGGGATGTGGTATTGTTTATATCCCAAACAGGAAATTGCAATGGTATCATTTATCATTGTCCCGGGTATTTTTAACTCAAATTCACCATCAATATTCGATAAGGTTCCGATGTTTTTTCCCACAACCGAAATACTTGTATAGGGCAACACGTCTTTCTCTTCGCGATCAACTATTTTTCCGCGGAAGGTGATGATTATTGGTTTTTCAACGAATATCTCCTCCTCTTTTTTTTTTACTTTTTCATCTTCAGGTTTGGCGATAATAACCTGATCGTCGAGCACCCGGTAAATAAATTTTGATTCTAAAAGCAGGTCGAGAATTTCTTTAATGGTTTTATCCGAAAGTGAAGCATCAATTTTTTTCGTGTCATCAATCAGGGAGGCGTCGTACGAAAAATAGATCTGTGTTTTTAACGATATTTTTTCAAAAACCGAAGCAATGGTTTCATTTTTAACTTCAATGGTCACTCTTTTATCCAGCGCGGAATTGTTTTCCCTTTGTCCGAAGGTAACCTTCAACGACAAAAGGAAAACAATCAGGACAAGTCCGCAGGCTGATTTCATTCTAAAACATTTTTTTCAGGAAGAACTCTGTTTTTACCTGTTCCCCATTTCTGAGGACGGTCATTTTTATTTTTCTTTCTTCCTGGCTTTGAAACAACAAATTTATGTCATTTAAATTTAAAGTTTTGTGATTGCTGTTATTAATTGCAATAATCTGGTCGTTTTCCTGAAGCCCGGCATAATAGGCAGGAGAATTTGTTCGGATATTACTTATCAGGAATATTGGCGCTCCCGGCATCGGATTGGTTACCTCCAGGCCGCTCATATTGTAATTAAACTGATCTTTTATATCGCTGTTTGGCCGCAGGATGAGCCGTTTGTTCGGATAATCCATGGTAACATAAAAACGGCGGAGAATTTCAGCGCCAAGGGTTCCGTTGCGGTCGTTTTTGCCTATTAACTGATCAATCAGTTCATTGTCGGGAAAAGCAACTATTG
>JAUYTA010000761.1 GCA_030695265.1 Bacteroidota bacterium | reverse complement strand
TCATTAAAAAGAAGTTTATTATTGATGCCGGAAGTACAATTATCTGGAATGGCGACCCACTTGATGCCAATATATCCATCAATGCAACTTATACGGTCAGGGCTTCACCTTATGACCTGGTGGCTGATCAGATATCGGGATTGAGTGATATTGAAAAGGGCGGGTACAAACAGCGTTATCCATTTTTGGTATTGCTGAAACTTAGGGGCGAGATTTTACATCCGCAAATTAGTTTCGAAATACAATTATCGCCCGAAGACAAAGGAATATTGGGTGGCGCTGTGAATCAGAAACTAATCATGCTAAATGAAGATGAATCGGCATTGAACAAACAGGTTTTTGCGCTATTGGTATTGGGCCGGTTTACACAGGAAAATCCTTTTCAAACCGAATCTGCCGGTGGAACCTCCACTATCATCCGGTCGACGGTGAGCAGATTTTTATCGGCGCAATTAAATCAGCTGAGTTCAAAAATGATTCCCGGAGTCGAATTGAATTTTGACATTCAGTCGTACGACGATTATCAGACCGGAAGCGCAAAAGGAAGAACGGAAGTGGAGATTGGTGTCAAAAAGCAACTCTTCAACGAGCGATTGTCGGTTGAACTGGGTGGTTCAGTTGATGTTGAAGGAGATCAGGCCAAACAAAATACGGCAAGCGAAATTACCAGTGATGTAACCATCGAATATAAACTGAACAAGGATGGCACTTTCCGGATGAAAGGTTTCAGGCACAATCAGTACGAAGGCGCCATTGAGGGACAGTTGGTTGAAACCGGGGTGGGTTTGGTTTATGTGCGCGATTTCAATAGCTGGCGGAGATTTTTCAAGAAGCCCCCTAAATCCCCCGAAGGGGGACTTTGAAGGATGCACTGACAAATAAATGATTGAAACAACGATGATAAAATTTTCACACATAGAAAAAATGATCATAAAAAAACTGAAGGCGCTGCTTTTCTTAAGCCCCCCTTGGGGGGTTTGGGGGGCCGTTCTCCTTTTGGCATCATGCAGCGGTACACGGCATTTACCTGATGGTGAAAAGCTTTATACCGGTGCGGAAATTGAACTGGAATCAGCAGAACACTTAAATAAAAAATTAATCAAAGCTGCGGCAGGTAGCGCTGTGCGTCCTTCACCGAACAAAGTTTTTTTTGGCATTCGCCCTAAGTTATGGCTGAACAATCTGGCCGGACCCGAGCCCAAAACCAAATTGGAGAAGTGGCTGAAGAAAACAGGCGAACCCCCTGTACTCATGAGTAGCGTTAAACCAAGTGTTACCGCCGAAATAATTGATGCCAGACTTTTTAACATGGGGATATTCAGGAGTTTTACTGAATACAAAACCGAAGAAAAGAAGAATTCAGGCAAAGTAATTTACACCAGTCATTTGCACAAACCATACGTGGTTAAAGAGCTGCTTTATAGTATTTCAGATGACAGTGTAAGTAGCCTGATCCTTGCTGAAAAAGACAAAACACTGATCAAACCCGGTGACGATTACAATCTCGATGCCTTGAAAACCGAACGGATGCGAATCGACGCTTTCCTGAAGAACAAAGGCTATTTCTACTTCAATCCCGATCATTTGCTTTTCAAAGCCGATACTTCGAACATCAATCAGGATGTTTCATTTACATTGACTTTAAAAGACAGTATCCCGGTTGATGCCCTGACTGTTTATCACATCAACAATGTGCATGTCAATCAGAACTATTCGTTGAATGAAAGACGATCACGAAATGCGCAAGACACGATTGTAGTAGGTGATATCGTGTTTTTTGGGAGGGAAGAACGAATGGCGATCAAACCAAAGGTACTTTCAAAATCAATTTACCTTCGAAAACACGATGTCTTTTCAAGGCAAAACCACATCATCACGCTGAACCGTTTGATGTCGATGGGGAATTTTAAACTGGTACAGGTGAACTTTGCCGAAAACAATGATTCAGGCCCTGGATTGCTGGATGTAAATATCCTGATGACACCCATGCCCAAACGAACATTCAGGGCTGAATTTGATCTGGTCTCAAAATCGAATAATTACGCTGGACCGCGAATGAATATGAGTATCCTGAACAGAAATACCTTTGGCGGGGCAGAATTGTTAAATCTCAATCTGGCCGGATCATTTGAAGCACAAATAGGTAACAAGAATGAAAATTTGTATTCCTATTCCTACAATCCACAGGTTGAACTGACATTTCCACGCTTTATTCTGCCGTTTAACATTAAAGGTTCGAGCAGTTTTTACGTTCCAAAAACACGATTATTACTTTCATACAACTACTTAAAACGCGTTAATTATTTCGACATGCGTACTTTTAAGTTCGTATATGGTTTTAAGTGGAAAGAAAATATCAGGAAAGAACATGAATTGAATCCAATTGACATCAGCTATACCCAAATCGGGAACAAATCAACAACATTCAACGATTTGCTCGAAGCAAACCCTTTTCTGAAAAAAAGCTATGAAGAGCAGTTTATTGCCGGAGGCAGTTATTCGTTTACCTACAATGAGCAAATGTTGACCGGGAAAAAACTGCAAACCTATTTTCAAGGCAACTCAGAGCTTGCCGGTAATGTTTTTTCACTGGCAAACGGTATTTTCGGCAACAAAGTATCGTCAGAAAATCCTTCTAAAGTGGTTGGCTCAATCTATTCTCAATACGCAAAACTTAACATCGATGGCCGCAGTTATTTCAACTTCAGGGATAAAAACAAACTGGCCATGCGGGTTTTTGCCGGAGTAGCCCAACCATTCGGGAATTCTTCCGTGTTGCCTTATATCAAGCAGTTCTTCTCCGGAGGACCAAACAGTATCCGTGCTTTTCAGATTAATTCTGTTGGCCCCGGAACTTATTTTCAGGATACAGGCAAAAGAGGATTTTTGCAAATGGGAGGCGATGTAAAACTGGAAGCGAACGCGGAATACCGCTTTGGCATTTACAGCTTCTTTAAAGGAGCTTTGTTTGTCGATGCCGGAAATGTGTGGTTGCTTAAATCAAATCCGGCCAATACCGGAAGCCCGTTTATGTTTTCCAAATTTATGAACCAGATGGCCGTTGGCGCCGGAGCAGGGATAAGAATCGACGTTTCCTTTTTCATCTTGCGTTTCGATCTGGCCATGCCACTGCGAAAACCCTGGCTCGAAGAAAACAACCGCTGGGTAACCAACGAAATCAACTTCGGAAGCTCAGCCTGGAGACAAGACAATTTGGTTCTGAATGTGGCGATTGGATATCCTTTTTAATTATTTTTGCTACGAGCTTTCCCAAAGTTTTCTTCAGTTTGAATAAACTTTGGGAAAGCTTTAACACAAATATTCATCATTCCGTTCCGCAAGGTGCAACAATCAAAATAATATATGTGGTTTATCAAATCAAACGAAGAAGTTCTGAATGAACTTGATGTAGATTTATTGAAGGGGCTTTCTGAAGAAGAAGCCAAAATCAGGCTGGAGAAATACGGCCCGAATAAATTAACTGCCAAAAAGAAGAAAAACATTCTTCAACTGTTTGTTGCCCAACTTCAGGAATGGCTCATATACATTTTGTTTGCGGCGGTGGTAATAACCCTGTTCATGGGCGAGTACATTGATTCTGTGATCATTTTGCTCGTAATTATTGTAAATGCCGTACTGGGCGTCGTTCAGGAAGTAAAAGCAGGAAAGGCGATTGAAGCGCTTCAGAAAATGTCGTTTCCAAAGGCGCTCGTCCGCCGAAACGGTGAGGTAAAGGAAGTTGATTCAGAAAATGTCGTTCCCGGTGACATTCTGATCCTCGATGCCGGACGGTTCATTGCCGCCGATATCCGTTTAATCGAATCGGCCAATCTGCAAATAGAAGAATCGGCATTGACCGGAGAATCTGTTCCTTCAGAAAAAAATGCATTACTTGCCTATACCGACCCCAAAACGCCGCTGGGCGACCGCGACAATATTGCGTTTATGTCAACCCTTGTGACCAACGGCAGAGCTGTGGGAGTGGTGGTTGAAACCGGCATGAATACCGAAGTCGGCAAAATCGCGCACATCATCAATTCCGAAGAAAAGACCAAAACACCACTGGAAATCCGGCTCGATCAGTTGGGGAAAACACTGGGTAAAATTGCCATCGGAATCTGTGTTTTCATTTTCCTGATTGCTTTAATCCAGGGCCGCGAACTCACAGAAATGTTCCTGATGTCGGTTTCGCTGGCTGTAGCTGCTATTCCTGAAGGACTTGCAGCCATCGTGGCAGTGGTTCTTTCAATCGGCGTAACCAGCATGTCGAAGAAAAACGCGATCATCAAAAAATTACCCGCTGTTGAAACACTCGGGTCTGTCAATATTATTTGCTCCGACAAAACAGGAACATTGACGCAGAACAAAATGACTGTTCAGCGCTATTTCAATTTAGAGGGCGAAATAGTTGTTGGACGGGGCAAGGAAAATGCTGCCACAGAAGATGTCAAACTGCTTGCAAAAGCGATGGTGCTTAGTTCCGACGCAACTTATGAAAACGGAACCGGAACCGGCGACCCAACCGAAATTGCCTTGCTACTCCTGGGCGACGATCTGGCAATTGACCGCAAAACAGTAAATGCCGAAAACAAACGGGTGGATGAGTATTCGTTCGATTCCGACCGCAAGCTAATGTCAACCCTCAACGAAAACAATGGAAAGTTTACGGTTTATACGAAAGGCGCGATTGGCAACCTGATAAAAATTTCGACACATGTTTTGCTGAATGGGAAAATTGTTCCCTTTACCGATGAGCACAAATTAAAATACAACAACGCTACGGATGGCATGTCGAACAATGCGCTCCGCACGCTGGGCGTGGCGTTTAAAGAGGTAAGTTCTGCTATTCCTGCCACTGAAATGGAAAAAGACCTGGTACTTATCGGGGTTGTCGGAATGATCGACCCTCCCCGATTGGAAGTAAAGGAATCTATTCAGAAAGCGAAACAAGCCGGAATCACCACCATCATGATCACCGGCGATCACAAAAACACCGCATTTGCCATTGCAAAGGAACTTGGAATTGCTGACAGTATTGAACAGGCAATAACCGGTCAGGATATTGAAGACTTTTCGGAAACAGAATTTACTAAAAAAGCGATCGGGTTTCGTGTATTTGCACGTGTATCGCCCGAGCACAAAGTACGCATTGTACATGCCCTGAAATCTCACGGAAACATTGTATCGATGACAGGTGATGGAGTGAACGATGCACCTTCGCTGAATGCCGCCGATATTGGTGTTGCCATGGGAATTACCGGAACCGATGTAGCCAAAGGCGCGTCGGATATGATACTGACGGATGATAATTTTGCCACCATTGTTTCAGCCATTGAACATGGCCGTAATATTTACAACAACATTAAGAAGTCGGTCATCTTTTTGCTTACCTGTAACCTTGGCGAAGTAGTTACCATGTTCGCAGCAATTCTGATTGGCTGGGAAGCGCCGCTGATTGCGACTCAGCTTCTTTGGATCAACCTTATTACCGATTCGTTTCCGGCAGTTGCACTGGGCATGGATCCCGGAAGTCCGGATGTGATGAAGGAAAAACCGCGCAATTCGAAAGAAAGTTTCTTTGCAGGCGGAGCAGCATTTCATCTGATCCTCGGGGGGTTCTTAATCGGAGCATTGACCATTCTGGCTTTCTGGTTCGGATATTACGAACATGGATACAGTCCGTTTGATCATTCCGTTCCGGCAGAAACCGTTGAATATGCACGCACCATGGCCTTTATGGTTCTGGTAATGTGCCAGTTATTTTATTCGCTGGCGATGCGGCACAGTTCAAAATCAATTTTCCAGATTGGCGTTTTTACCAATAAATACCTGATTGGTGCCATTGTCGTAGGAGTACTTCTTCAATTGATCATCATCGGGATTCCGGCAATGCAAACCGCCTTTCATTTACAAATGCTCGACCTTCAGGGTTGGATAATGGCCATTTTACTGGGTTTGGTTCCGCTGTTCTTCAACGAGATTTTCAAAATATTTATCAGGGCACGCAACCGGAAAGAGGGAGTTTTATGAATTAGGTTCTATATCGGATTTAATTGAAGTAGTGTCTTAAATGACCGAAGACCGGAGACCGGAGACCGAAGGAGCAATCTTCAAACGATCATTATTTTTGATGGAAAATCAGTTTTTTCGAGTAGCTTTTCTGGAATATTTGTCTGATTTTAAAATGAATATGTCATAAAACGAATAAGTTGTTTGAAATCTTCCGACTTCGGACTTCCGTATTCCGTCTTCCGTCTTCCGACTTCGGTCTTCGGACTTCCGTCTTCCGTCTTCCGTCTTCCGACAATAAGAGTAGCCTCCACTAAAATACTGGAAGAACGATGATTTATAAGACCCTCATTCTGTACGCATTCATGGCCGTTTTCCCCAATTTCCGGATCAGGCGGGAGTTAACCAGGAATCCAACAGGCGCACCTATGATGGGTATCAGTTGGGCCATTTTTGCAAGGTCGATGTAGTCGCGGTATTCCTGCTGAAAATTTCGCCAGTCAAACTGATGGATATCCTCCGGAAGTTCCCGGCTTTTTTTATCCCAGTCAACCATTTTCAGGTAAACGTTTCTCCTGTGTTCATGACTTGAGAATGCAAGCTCGAAAATATGCAGCAGGTAAACCCTTTCCTTGTAATCTTTTACATTAAACCCATACATCGAAGAAATATCAAACAGTAATTTCAGCTTGATGCCAATTAAAAGCGGAAAATCTGCAAATCCCATCAATATGCCGCCTGCACCGGTTATTCCACCCTCAACGGCAGCGGTGGTTCTGTAAGTTTCTATTTTTTGCAGTACAGCTGATTCACATTCCTGAAACGATTTGTACGACAAAGTTTTGGCCGCAGTATGGGTAGCGCCGAATAAAACCCCGCGTATCATTTGTTTGATGGTTGCCGTTATTGCCTGATGGATTTTTTCGGGTATCCATGTATTGATTTTGACCTGTACTTTTTTAGATAGCCAGTTGACAAGAGAAGGCTGCTGAAGCATTTGCTTTTGCCAGACCGTTAATTCTGAAAGTATCTGTTTCTGATAATCATCCATTGCAAACTGGTTACCGTTTTGCTGCAAAGTTAATGATCCATCCAACATTTTCATGACCAACGTGCACAGCGCAGAATACTGAGCATAACAGGAGCCGGATCAGACTTCGCAGGATTACTGAGCGGGTGACTTCGCTCTGGTAGCGGACTGTTCTGAATCTTTAAATCACTGAATTAAAATAGTCACCCGCTCAGTCTCATATCACTTTACGGGTATGACCAACGTGCACAGTGCAGAAATACGGAGCATAACAGGAGCCGAATCAGAATTCGCAGGATTACTGAGCGGGTGACTTCTCTCTGGTAGCGGACTGTTCTGAATCTTCAAATCATTGAAGTAAAATAGTCGCCCGCTCAGTCT
>JAUYTA010000760.1 GCA_030695265.1 Bacteroidota bacterium | reverse complement strand
GAATATACGTTGGCAAACATTTTATTTCGGTACCATCGTTTTGAAGTCCGGTTTCGATTTTTTGCCTCAGGTCATTGGCAATCTCGAGAAGTTGTTGGGCGCTTAGTGCAAATTGATTGTTCATGTTGTGCTTATTTAGGTATTGATTTATAATTTTGCAAGTCGCTAAATTAAGCAAATCATCTTGTTTCAGCAATAGAACAATTCCTGATATAAAAACCAGGCATAAAAAAAGCTCCACGGAAACGAGGAGCTTTTTACTTTCTGCAAATCTCTATTTACTTATTTCTTATTTTTCTGAGTGAAATAGAACGCTGCTCCACCAACAACAACCACCAAACCGCCAACGATGACAAAGATTAAAGTATTCGATGACTCTTCGGTGGTTTCATCTTCATAATAAACCGGATCCATGTTGTCAATCGAAATAGTATCGGTTGGTTCTTCAATAACAAACTCAAGTGAATCTTCGCCCTGTGCAGCTACAACAGCGGGAACTCCCATAAACAAAAGGCCTAAAAAGGCAAACATGATAAATTTTTTCATCGTTTCAATTTTTAATTTATTTCTTACTATTCTCTTTTTTTCGTTTTTCTTCCTCTTCGGAAGTTAAATTTCTGTATGTATCGGCCAAAGCCTGACGTGCCGGTTTGTACCGGGGATTTATCTTCAGGCAATCTTTCAATACTTTACGCGCTTCATCCACATTGGTTTCAGCATACAATCCGGCTAACTTAAGGTAAACGCTGAAATACTTCCGGTTTGCCTCAATTGCCTTTCGGTAATAAACGGCAGCTTTTTCGGTATTATTACTTTTCAATGCCAGATCGCCTGCCAAAACGAGTGCCGGTTCGTAATCAGGATTAATCTCAAAACATTCCTGAAGCATTTGTTCAGCCCGGTCAACTTCTCCGGAGAAAACCAGCGAAGTTGCAAATTTATAACAGATCCATTCATTTTGAGGGTCTAACGCCAAAGCATTTTGAAATAACAACGCAGATTTAATGTTGTCGCCCTTTTTTTTCTCCTGAATTCCACGCAAATCGTCTTTTGTAACCCGCTCAATTACTGCACATATCGGAATTCCATCGGCAGTTATGGT
This sequence comes from Bacteroidota bacterium, assembly GCA_030695265.1. Classification (GTDB taxonomy): domain Bacteria; phylum Bacteroidota; class Bacteroidia; order Bacteroidales; family Prolixibacteraceae; genus Aquipluma. The sequence goes on along the minus strand of JAUYTA010000760.1, from coordinate 5,041 downwards.
ATGAATTGTATTGGAAGGCGGCCAGATTTTATTTTTCAGTTGGAAAGGTGAAATGTAACTGTTCGCCACGATAGCATAATCCCAATCGTATTCGCTCCGTTTCTGGTAAGGAAAATACACAAATTTTATTTTTTCGTTGTTCCTGAAATACCATTGAATCGGAAAATTTCCGCCTGCAATAACTTCTTCGCTGTGTTGCTTGTTTTTCAGGTATTCCTGAAGCCATTCGGCCCCTTCGCGCATCGAATGGTAATAGTAATCGGTTTCATAATTTCCGTAGGCGCCGTTTAATCCGCCAACCAACTGATTGTAATACAGGTAATAATACGGATGATTGGCAACCATAAATTTCGCCGGATGAAATGACAAAATCAGTAGTAATCCAATGCCGGCAACCTGAACAATTTTGTGCCTGAACCTGACAAAAAAAGCATGAAATCACTGTGCTGAAATCAGTATAATTCCGGGATAAACGAACAGAAAATGCCGCCACGATCCGTATAGGTTTGAACCTTTCAGGATAACAAATACCAATGGAAATAATACAGTAAAAAGTAACAGCCCCAATTGTGTTTTCTGATTTTCTGAATAATTCTTTTTTGCATTCAACAGGAAAACGGCTATTCCGGCGAAAACAACTACCGGAATCGTAATTGCCATGTATTTAGGCAAATAGTACCACGGATGGAAATCGGACCAATCGATCCGGCCTTCAAAAATCTGGCGGACAGTTGTCGGGAAATGAGTCATTACCTCATACGATTTCAACACGTTGAGCACCGGGTTTTGCAAAGCGTATGGCCAAAGGATCAATCCCAGCAAATAACCGGAAAGCGAAATTCCGGAGAACAAAATCAATTGTTTTTTTAGCTGGTTTATGTCCGGTTTTTTCTGTTTCAACCAATCTGAAATAAATTTCAGGAACATAAAAAAACCGAGGTAAAAAACCACGAGGATACCTCCGGCGCGGATACCAATGGAAAAAGCGATACTTAAAACCAGCAATATAACCGTTTGTTTTGTAGGTTTTACTTCAGAATAAACAAGTTTAAGCGAATAATAAACGCTTGAAATATAAGCCAATGCAAAGGGAATATCTTTCATGTTATTTTGCGACTGGCCCAGAAAACCCGGTGAAACAGCAAACAGAAAAAGCACAAAAATAGCAGCTCCATAACCGGAAATATGTGCTGCAAATAAAGCGGTTACCAAAATTGTCAGCCATCCTGAAATACTGCACATCAGGTGCCTGAACCCGTAAATATCCTCAATTCCGAACCAGTGGATCAGAACGGTTACCAAATTATCGAAAACCTGTCCGTAGTATTGAAGGTGTGTTTTGGGTGTATCGAGCGATGATTTGTCGGCTCCCATGCTGCTAAAGTAATTGAAAACCATCTCGGATTGCAGGTAATGCACCTCTTCGTCGCCCGAAATGCCCGCATCGCGGCTGATCACCAAAAGGGCGGAAAGCATTACGAAAGCCAGAACCCAAAAAGTTATCTTCAGATTTTTTTCTCCCATTATTCAGTGTCAGTATCGTAAAACTTTTTCACAAGGTAGATAGGCCGGTTCTGCGATTCTTTGTAAATGCGATACACATATTCGCTCACCACGCCCAGAAATATAAGCTGAATAGAACCCAGAAAATAAATACTCAGAACAGTGGAAGACCAGCCAAAAAGCGCAAATCCAAAAGATTTCGCAAACAGCACATAAATTCCGGCAAACATAAATACAATGGTTCCGGTCAGGCCCAGCACCAAACATACTTTTATCGGAAATTTCGAAAACGAGAAAATGGCATCAGCGCCCAACAACATCAGTTTCCCGATGGTCATTTTTGGCTCACCACCTGCACGCTCTTCCCTCACATATTCAACGAATCCCTGGTTGAAACCGATAAATGAACGCAAGCCAGGCAGATAACGAATCGTTTCCTTCATCTTCACCAGCGCATCAACGGCGGCACGGTTCAACATCGAGAAATTGCCCGAATTTTCCATATCGTCGAGAACAGTAATTTTTTTAAAGAATGCGTGAAACAGGTTGGTTGTGATTCGAAGCCGTTTCCCTTTCCGGCCTTTCCGTTTGCCGGTAACAATGTCAAATCCTTCTTCATTTATCATCCGGTGCATTTCGGCGAGTAACTCAGGCGGATCCTGAAGATCGCCATCCATCATGGCCACATAATTTCCCATTGCAATTTCCAACCCGGCGGTAAAAGCTGCCTGATGGCCAAAGTTCCTCGAAAGGTCAACAATTTTGACTTTTGAAAAGTGTTTGCGGACTTTAATTAATTTCCGGAGAGTTGAATCGGTACTTCCATCGTTTATAAACAGAATTTCGTAATTTGAAGTGAACGATTCCACTGCATTTATTGCACGCGATGCCAATTCATCTATCAGATCTTCTTCGTTATAAACAGGAATTATGAGTGAAAACATAGTTTTGTTTTTTTCAGTACGTTTTTTTCCTGAAGTAAAATTCGGGTTTCAGGAAAATGACAGGGTAAACCGGGTCTAAAGATACAGAATTTCACTTTGAAAACATTGGACCTGCCAATGTGGGAAAAATTCGAAATTCTCTTCAATTTTTACATCCCGTACATCAACTTTAACTGTTACCTTTTGATCACCATCATTGGCTATATTCCAGATAAATGAAACCAATTGATCGTGATTTTCTTCTCTCATTGTTGTAACTCAGTTTGTAATAAATCGTTCGTATTTAACACAATTTATGCAAATCTCTTAATCCAGTTAAACAAAGCTTATTCTTTCACATCCGGATAAGGGGAATCCAGCCTTCTACCGCGGTATTCAAACCGGTTGGCCATTATATTCAGGATTTCGTTTGCACTGGTTTCTACCGGTTTGTTAGATACATTGAGTATTGTAAATCCACCTTTTTCGAATATAAAATTTGCATTGCGGATTTCCTTCATTACCAGTTGTTCGTCAACATAGTTGGCATTTTCAGGATTGCCCAGACTACGCAAACGTTTTATCCTGTGGGAAATCAAATGTCCGGGACTGATGCTCAATCCAAACACACGGTGTGGATCAACCTCGAACAATTCTTTGGGCGGATCGATACCGTTCACCGATGGTATGTTTGCCACTTTCCACCCATACATTGCCAACTATACACTCAGCGGTGTTTTTCCTGAACGTGAAACGCCTGTCAGGATAATTTCTGCTTTGTGCAGTTTTTGTGGTTGCAGGCCATCGTCGTGGTTCAAGGTAAATTCGATGGCTTCTATCCGGTCGAAATATTGCTGGTTAATTTCCCTGTAAAGGCCAGGTGATTGCAAAGAAGGTATTTGAAGTTTCTCATCCAGGTAGTCGGCAAGTTCGCCCATAAAGTCGATGTGTTTTACCCCTTTTTCTTCGCAAAGTTTCCTCAGTAAGCTACGTAACCCCCTGTTCACCATGGTATGGGCTATCATTCCATCCTCCTGCTTTGCCTTATCAACAAGTTTGATCAACTGTATTTCTTCGTGAATATTGGGCACAATAATTACCGGTACATTGTTGTTCGGATATTGGATGAGCAGTGAGTGAACCATGTTGTTTCCGGCTAGCCCTTTACCTCCCGAAACAATGTATATGGGTCCTGCTTGTTTTTCTTTTTCTTTCATAATTCCAGTTAATTTATTAGAATGAACCCTCTGAATCTAAAAAAGTTCGGTTTAATAACGATTGAACAGACATTATTTCTTAATTTGGCTTTTTCTAATCCATAAATTTAAAAAAAAACTAAAAACACACAAAATGCAATATTTAGCTGATTCGAACCGGTATAGCAAAATGACTTACAACAAATGCGGAAAATGGGGTTTGAAACTTCCTGCCATTTCCCTGGGTCTCTGGCACAATTTCGGAGGAGTTGATGTTTTTGAAAACGGTCGCGCTATGTGCCGCCGTGCTTTCGATCTGGGAATTACCCATTTTGATCTGGCCAACAACTATGGTCCGCCTCCCGGATCGGCAGAGGAAAACTTCGGAAAAATTATGCAACTCGATTTGGCTCCCTACCGCGACGAGCTTATCATATCAACAAAAGCCGGTTACCTGATGTGGCCCGGCCCATACGGAGAATGGGGAAGCCGCAAAAATTTACTTTCAAGTCTCGATCAAAGTCTGAAAAGGATGAACCTCGACTATGTTGACATTTTCTATTCGCACCGTCCCGATCCGGATACACCGCTTGAAGAAACCATGATGGCGCTCGACCACGCAGTTCGTCAGGGAAAAGCATTGTATGCCGGGATATCAAATTATCCTGCAGACCTGGCTCTTAAGGCATCGCGCATTTTGAAAGAACTGGGAACTCCCTGTTTGATCCATCAGCCCAAATACTCCATGTTTGAGCGTTGGGTCGAAAATGGTTTGTTGGATGTTCTGGGAAAAGAAGGAATTGGCTGTATCCCGTTTTCGCCGCTTGCACAGGGATTGCTGACCGATAAATACATGAATGGCATTCCCGAAGGTTCGAGGGCAGCCAAATCGTGGGGTTTTCTTCAAGCTGAGCAAGTTGAGCCCGCTATCGACAAAGTAAAAAGACTGAATGAAATAGCGCAGCAAAGAGGACAAACTCTTGCACAAATGGCGCTGGTTTGGCTGATGAAAGATCCGAGGGTCACTTCAGTATTGATTGGCGCCAGTTCAGTGAAACAACTCGAAGACAATATTGCAGCACTAAATAATAAGCAGTTTAATAGTACTGAACTGAAACAGATTGAGCTCATTCTTTCGGGAGAAAAATACAGCGTTCCCTCGTTTGAGACGAAAGCGATTTTTATAGCGAAAAAACCTGAGTCCACGACTCCTTCAAGAGGCGATTTTATTAAAAACCTGGCAAAAAGATCAGGAAATCATTCAAAATAATAAAAATTGAACTTCAGGAATTACTGAAGGTTTATTAAGTATGACAAAAACAGCATTGATAACCGGAGCTGCCAAAAGAGTAGGCAAGGAATTGGCGCTTCACCTTGCAGCGCAGGGATGGAACATCGCAATTCATTACAATACATCAA
>JAUYTA010000758.1 GCA_030695265.1 Bacteroidota bacterium | reverse complement strand
TTGTTTCATCCCATACACCAAACCCTGCACATAATCCGTCCATTCCTGATGCGACTTTGATTTGTCGAATGTCAGGTGCGAAATTGGGTTGCCAATTTTAACCCTGATTGTTTTGTTTCTTTTGTTGAATAGTTCGTGGGGAAGCAGCGCCAATTCGAGGGTTGCTTTTATTCTGAAAAGTTTTCGGAGCAAAAAAACAGCATAGAAAAGGTTGGAATTTCTTCCGTAGAAATAGAATGGTACAATATTTCTTTCACACGAAACTGATTTGGAAACAAAACTTTTATGCCACTTCGAATCCCGAACTTTCCAGTCTCGTATTCGCGAAACCAATCCGGCAGGAAAATGGGTGATTGGAATTTCTGAATTGAAAACATTGTCAAGTGCCTGAAGATATTCCTTTGGATTGGTTCCGAAAACATTCACCGCAGCTATCACTGGCCTTAATTGCGGAATGAGTACAAAGACTTCGTTGCCAATGGCCCTGAAATCGCCATATTTTGATGCAACTGTATGGGTAAGTACTAAACCATCGGCAATTCCAAACGGATGATTGGCCACAAAAAAGCACTTCCCATTCTCCGGAAGGTTTTCAAGGCCTTCGATTTCGACCTGAATATTTAATTCTTTCAAAACTTTGGGAAGGAACTCAACGCCAACAGAATCTTCAAATTTCGTTAAGATACCATTGATTTCATCCTGATAAGTAATCTTAGCTAACCATCTGACAACGAAACGAGGAAGCTTCTTTAATAAAGCCGAATTGCTGTTCTTTATTTGGGCTTCAACATTGATTAATTCCATTGACCTGAATTGAAATGATTGGTTTTACTGGTTGATTGGTCGCAAGATATGGAAAATTAAATTAATTGATTGCCCGTTCTGTTTCAAATGGCCGAAAGTGAAGCTGCCACAGTTAAGTCATATTTTAAATAAAATACTCAATATTGTCAATCCAACCGGCTTTAATGGCGTGCATAATCAATTCGGAAGCATTGGAAACGCCCATTTTTCGGAAGATATTTTTGCGGTGAGTATTCACAGTGTGAAAGCTGATGTTTTTCTGGCTTGCAATCTCTTTCGTGGTCAATCCTCCGGCGATTAAACGAACAATCTCAATTTCAGAACTGGTCAGATGGGTTGGTTCTTCGGGTACCGACTTACTTTCTCCCAATTCGAGAATCATATCAAGTATTTCTTCGGAATAGTATTTTTTCCCTCTCAAAGCTGCATCAACTGCCGACAGAATTTCGTCACGGTCAGCCGTTTTGTAAATGATGTTTTTGATCCCGATTTTAGAAAGTTCGGCAAATTCGGTTTTGCTGATCGAATTGGTCAGAATTAGTATGGTTATATGCTGAAATTTTTGCTTTATTTTCAAAAGGTCATCAATGCTGTCGTAATCAATTAGCGATAAATCAGTAATAAGCAGATCGTAAAGTCCATTCTCCAAGACCTTTATTAGTTCCATTTGAGAATTAACAATACCAGCTACAATAAACCGCTCATCGGCGCCCAGAATTGTTTTCAGCGTTTCGACAACCAGAAACTGGCTATCCGCAATTACTATTTTCTTCGAAGAATTGTTCGTACTCATTCTATTTGTGTATTAGCTCCGGAAGCAAATCCTGTTTGATTTAAACTTCATTTTACTGATTTGTTCCAATTGTTCAAGCGCTTAGCATTGCAAAGTAAGCAAACATCATGAAAGTAGCCAAAGGCGACTTGTTCCAAATTAGATTTTTTGTACTTTCGGCGGACAAAACAATTGGTTTATCTTAGCTAATTATCAGTAATTCAAAACGTTTCAGTTAATGGCGAATTTAGAGAAGGGAATATTTCAGCGTACCGGGTTACTGCTGGGAAAAGAGGTGATGGAAAAGATTGCATCGAAAAACGTGATCATCTTCGGAATTGGGGGAGTTGGAAGCTGGTGCGCCGAAAGCCTTGTGC
>JAUYTA010000750.1 GCA_030695265.1 Bacteroidota bacterium | reverse complement strand
CAATATATTGACAAAATGATCGGTATTTGATGTTTTGAAAGTGTCGGCCACCTGAATGAGACATTTGTCAAACCTGTAATTAAACAATGCTTCAGTTCGTTTACCAAGCAGAAGTTCGTTTCCGCCAATAATATTTCCGGCAATGATACAGTTTCCAAAATTTGCTTTCGACAAATCACCGATGTATGCAGGCTTATCTTTACTAATAATCAGGTAGTTTTGAATTTGCAGAGAAGGAGTTGAACGGGCTTTAAATCCGTAACCTCCCCAATAGTTTGCAATAGTTGAATGATTAAATTCATAACTTCCACCTACAAGCAAAGCAACTGCATAAAACCCACAATTGGTAATTAAACAGTTGTCAGCAATTATCTCCGACTTCATTGCGAAAATTCCGGCATAAGCCATGTTCTGAATTTTTGCATTGGAGAGTTTCACCGAAGCATAACCCTCATTTTCAATGTTACCAACTTGCAAGCCGATGTTGGCATTTTTTATTTCAACATTGGTGAATTCATTGTTCAAACTTCCCGAATACAACAAAATACCATTCCACTGATCAGGTACATTTGAATAAACATCTTCGAGCCTGTCGCCATGAAAAACAATCGGGTTTTCAACAGTTCCTTTGGCCAACACCTTGCCTTTTACATACAAACCTGCCTCTTTGTGAAAATAAATTTTGGTGCCCGGCTCAATGGTAAGTGTCGCATTACTGTCAACAAAAGCGTAATTATACACCAGATAAGGTTTCTCGTTCGTCCAGGTGGTATTTTTTAATCTTTGCTGTCTTATCAGCACAAAATCCTGTCCCCAGGCAACCAGATCAACATCCTGCCGGTTCGAATTCGTAACAAAAACAATTGAATCCTTTACAACCAAAGGAAGATTTTGACCACTTGGATCAATCGTCACTTCAACAAAAATGTATAAACTATCGAAGGGAGCAATTTCAAGATCATATACTTCATTGGCAGAAACACCATTAATATTTAACCTGAAATTGGACATTTCACCTTTTGCAAGCTTAACCGAAGAGATTAAAACTTTTTGTTTATATGGATTGTATATTTTTAAATGCTGGGTAGTTGAACCGATGGTAGTAAATACAGTGTCAAACATCACTGTATCAACAGAGAAACGAAGCTTTACATCCGAGGATGAAAGATACTTCTCGTCTTCGCACGAAATAAAATAGCCGAAAGCGAGTATAAGTAGCAGTATGTAGCCAAGTTTCTTCAAGGAATTTTTTTTATAAACAACGAAAAACAGACGTAGTTTGGTATCAAAAGTAACAAATGATTTTCACATATTTTAACATTCTGGGCAATAAGTTCCAAAAACGCAGCTTTTTAGAGCATTTTAAACTATAATTTGTGCTGAATTGTGGATTTTTGTGATGCAAAATGCTTTATTGATGCGAATTGCAACTGATTTTTCAATAGAGATGAAGTGTATTAATTTATCAACAAATCTGTATATAGAATTGATTGGTTTTTTATTCAAATCGCTTTCCGAAAAATATCGGAATTCACATTGTTTTTTACCTTTACCAATTGAACAGATACGCGATGAAGAGATATATTACAATATTGAGTATCCTGATTTTATTTTCAGGATATTGCTCCGCCCAACAAAATCCACCATTCCAGAAAATGTCGAATGATCGATGGGTCGATTCGCTCATGAACAATCTGAGCCTCGATCAGAAGATTGGCCAATTGTTCATGATTCAGGCTTATTCAAATATGAAGAATCAAAAAAGCGATGAGCTTTTAAAACTGATCGATCAGTATCAGGTTGGCGGAATTATTTTCATGCAGGGCGGCCCGGTCAATCAGGCAAATATCAGCAATAAACTTCAGCAAGCTTCAAAAATACCATTGCTTGTAGCCATTGATGCAGAAACAGGACTTGGTTTCAGATTGGATTCGACACTGAATTACCCCGCTCAAATGGCATTGGGAGCCATTTCTAATGACTCACTGATTTACCGGATGGGATTTGAAATTGGAGAACAATGCCGTATGCTGGGCGTTCACATGAACATGGCGCCTGTTTGTGACGTCAATATCAATCCGGCCAATCCGATCATCAATCACAGGTCGTTTGGAGAAGACAAGATACAGGTTGCACGCAAGTCGTGGTTGTATGCAAGTGGAATGCAGGACGCCGGAGTATTGGCCACTGCCAAGCATTTTCCGGGACATGGGGATACACAAACCGATTCTCATCATGACCTCCCGGTAATTAAACAAACAAAAATACAACTCGATTCGCTCGAATTATTTCCATTCGCATACCTCATCAATAAAGGAATCGGTGCCGTAATGACCGGACATTTACATGTTCC
>JAUYTA010000745.1 GCA_030695265.1 Bacteroidota bacterium | reverse complement strand
TTGTTTCTGATTATTTGTGATGAACAAAAATAGAAATAACAGCGGGATTACAAGCCATTCCTGCAAATCCGGTTTTTGATTACTTCCGCGTCTTTAGGAAATTGGAAATAAGCACTTATCTTTGCGGCATGTCAACATTCGAAGAATTAAAGATAAGCAAGTCGGTTTTAAAAGCGATTGAAGAACTGGGTTTTACAGAGCCAACACCTATTCAGGAGAAGGCAATTCCAATGATCCGTTCAGGAGCAGATGTGCTGGGAATTGCACAAACCGGTACCGGCAAAACGGCCGCCTACTTCATTCCACTCATCATGAAACTGGTAAAAGCTGAAGGCAAGGATCCACGTGCCATCGTGTTGGTTCCAACCCGCGAACTGGCCATTCAGGTGGGCGAAGATCTGGAAGACCTGACAAAATTTACCAATCTGCGACGTGCAACCGTTTACGGCGGTGTTGGCTGGACCAAACATGCCGAAATGATAAAACCGGGCGTTGATATTCTGGTTGCAACTCCCGGTCGTTTGTGGGATTTGTACCGCGCTGAAGCTGTTTCGTTTAAAAAAGTAAAGACTTTGGTAATCGACGAAGCCGACCGGATGCTCGACATGGGATTCATGCCGCAAATCCGCAACTTTCTGGAAGTGCTTCCCCTGAAACGCCAGAACCTTTTGTTCTCGGCCACTTTCAACGAAAAGGTGGAAGAAATGAGCCACGAATTCCTCGATTTTCCTGAACGTGTGGAAGTTGCCCCTTCTGCCACTCCTGCCGAACTGATCAATCAGGGTTATTACAAAGTGCCAAATTTCCAGACGAAACTGAACCTGATAAACTATTTGCTTCGCGATGAGGAAACCTATTCAAGGGTAATTATTTTCGTCGGAACAAAGGAAAATGCCGAACAGGTTTTTAAGATCATCAAACGGCGATCGGAAGGCGAAAAGCGGATTATGCACTCGAACAAAGGCCAAAGTACACGCATAAATTCCATCAATGGTTTTAAAAGCGGGGCAATCCGGATTTTAATTACAACCGATATTTCATCGCGCGGAATTGATGTTGAACTGATCAGCCATGTAATATATTTCGACATTCCTTCGAACCACGAAGATTACGTTCACCGCATCGGCAGAACTGCCCGTGCAAACAATATCGGAACAGCCATTACCCTTGTAAATCCGGCTGAAGAACACAGCCTCCAGAAAATTGAAGAACTGATACGTATGAAAATTCCGCAGTTGGAACTCCCGGCTGATCTGGATTTGGTTGCCACAAAAAAGGAAGAAAACCTGGTACAGTTGCGCGAGATCGACCGTCAGAAACGGATCGCCGACCCAACTTTTAAAGGTGCATTTCACGAGAAAAAACGCATCCCCGGACTTTCAAAGAAAAAGCCAAAACGAAATTTACCTAAAGACAAAGCGAAGGAAAGCCGTTTCAGGAAAGGGAAATAAAATTCAATCGAATTTCAGAATCATTGGCTAAAATTACAATATTCATCCCCACTCAGGAAATTGAGTTTTATTCAGATCTAGTGTGGCTATTGTTTGCATATCTGAATTATCCAGTTCAAAATCGAAAATGATTAAATTTTCAATCATATGAGCTTTTTGTGATGATCTTGGGATGGCAACAACACCTCTCTGGAAGTGCCACCTTAAGCACACCTGGGCAATGCTTTTATTGTGTTTTTTGCCAATAGCAGCAAGGGTTGGGTTGCTGAAAATGGCATTTCGCCCTGCGGCAAAAGGTGACCAGGCTTCCATTTGCACTGCAGTTTTCTTCAAATCTTCATACGAATTATGTTCCTGAAAGAAAACATGCGTTTCGATTTGATTGATCACCGGTTTGATTTTGGCATATGTCATCAATTCGGCCAACTGTTCATGATCAAAATTACTCACTCCAATAGCCTTGATTTTACCTGCCTCGTATAGCTCTTCCATCGCTTTCCACGAACCTTTGACATCTCCCCGCGGCCGGTGAATAAGATACAAATCCAAATACTCCAGCCCCAATTTGTTTAAGGTGGTTTGAAAAGCTTTTTTTGTACTTTCATACCCCGCATCGTCAACCCAAAGTTTTGAAGTAACAAAAAGTTCTTCCCTGGTTATGCCACTTTTCTTAATCCCAGCTCCCACGGCTTCTTCGTTTCCGTAAATGTGAGCAGTATCAATAAGCCGGTACCCCACTGAAATTGCATCAGCTACGCAACGCTCGCCTATATCGCCGGTAAGGGTGTTTGTACCAAAACCAAGTATTGGCATTTGTAAGCCGTTATTGAGCTTGACGGCAGGAATTAATTTTTTTGCCTGAGCAGCGGAAAGAGCACCGAATACTTTGGTTCCACTGAAGGGTATAAGAAGTGCAGAAGCTGCAACTACAGCGCCGGTACGTAAAAAATCCCGACGTTTCATTCCA
>JAUYTA010000741.1 GCA_030695265.1 Bacteroidota bacterium | reverse complement strand
TTGTTTCTTGCACTATCCTGATAATAATGAAACAACTGGCGCTGACCTATTTGAGTGGATGGTTGAAACCGGTTTCTGATTTTCAGTATCAGGAAACGATCTTTTAAAAATCTCTTTATGCTACTTCTCATTTAGTAATTGTATTTTAGTTCTATTTCCCCCTGAACAAATGAAAAAAACCGCTTGTTCGCTTTCTTTTACCATCACGTCCGGTACCTTCCACCACGTAATAATAGACTCCGGGGGTAGCTAATTTGCCTCCAACTTTTCCATCCCAAACAGCCTGAGGAGTTGAATCAATTGTCGGACTAAATCCCTGAACATTGTTGCTCTCCCATACATGCAGTACTTTGCCCCAACGGTTGAAAATCGAAATTTTAACCGTTTTCATCGAGAAGAACCTGACAACAAATTTCTCATTAAATTCATCTCCATTTGGGGTGAAAACATTGGGCGCTTCAATGAACGCAGTATCAGCAACAATGTAATCGCTCATGTAAAAGGTATCGGTGCAGGTATGAAACTCTGATATTTTTTTTGATACCAGTTTGACCATGTATTTTCCGGAGTTTTCAAAAATATATTCGGGGCTGTCAGTGAAAATTTTAATCAGAATACTGTCTTTTACAACACCCCCGTTTGCTGCCGATTCTCTTTTAATTTCATCAAGGTCCCGGAAAATAAACCATTCATATTTTCCTGCATCGCCATTTTCCGAAGTATTGTTGAAAGTCACCCTCAATGGCGCCTCGTCAAATCTCGAATCACTTTTACGTTCAGGTTTAGTTGCCTCAAATGATGCCTTGGTAACAATTGAAATATACTCTATATTAATTCTGGCAACACAATCAAAGCGGTCGGTTACCGACAATACATAATTGGTATTTTTTGTTGGCGGGTCGAATATTTCAGAAGTTATAACCCGGCTAACAACCGTGGTACCATTTTCCAGCCATTCAACCTGAATCCCCTTATTCAATAGTTTGGGCTGGCCGTTTGACAGGTCAATATATGTAAATGTTGTTGGAGACAATAAAGTTCCTTTTAGTGTAAATTTAATACAATCCGATTCCGGAATTTCAGCCGTCGCTTCAACGTAATTATTGAAAACCCAGGCGGTGTATGTTGTTACTCCGGAAGTGCCGGTAACATTTACCCGGTAACATCCGTCTGCCAGGTTAGAAATTGTGGAAGTCGTATTTCCGGATTGATCATTCAGAAATGGATCAAAATTGCCTGACGATTCATTGTATTTCAGCCACTCGAAACTGGCCGGCTCAGCCCCGGAACTGGCAATTAACGAAGCGTTCAAATCTCCTTTCTCACCGCAAAAAACATGAATATTATCCTGACTTCCGCTTGAATATTCTGTTGGCACAACCTCATTGGCAACAGAAGTAATCTGTGAAAAAGCCATGGTTGGAACAAGGGCAAAAACGATCAAAACAATGAATGCAGCAACTCTACTTTGAATGTCCATTCTACTTTTTCTTTTAAGAATTCACAATATTAACGCTAAAAATTGATTTATCTTTTGTGCGTGTACGACAAAATTTCCAAATTGATAATTTCAGTTTATCAGTTATCAACTGTCCGAAAGAAGCAAAGGATCGTTCCTCTAAACAATTATTGTTGAAAACTACTTACCTTGCCGCCCTGAAAAACCAGAAAACAGTTTTACTTTTGAACTCCATTATAGAACAGAATAAAGTGCAGAATTATTTAAACGGATTGAATGAGCCTCAGCGGCTTGCGGTTGAAAACATCAACGGCGCATCACTGATCATTGCAGGAGCAGGGTCGGGAAAGACAAGGGTTTTAACCTACCGGATTACACATTTATTAAAAAATGGGGTAAAACCCGGATCGGTTTTGGCGCTTACTTTTACCAACAAAGCCGCCAAAGAAATGAAAAACCGCATCTCGGAAATGGTTGGCCCAAATACTGCCCGTTATCTGTGGATGGGAACTTTTCACGCCATTTTTGCGCGTATTTTAAGAACCGAATCCGAAACTTTGGGCTATCCTTCAAACTTTACCATTTATGATTCTTCCGACTCAAAAAGCCTGATAAAGAGTATCATCAAAGATTAAAAACTCGACGACAAAACCGATAACACCAATGTGGTTGCAGGTAGTATTTCGGCAGCAAAAAACAACCTTGTTTCTTCTGAAATGTACGCCACGCTGCCCGAAACGGTTGAATACGACCAAAGCATAAAAATGCCCTACATCACCACAATTTATAAGGAATACACCAAACGGTGCTTCCTGGCCGGAGCCATGGATTTTGATGATTTGCTAATGAAAACGAATGTGCTGTTCAGGAACCATCCCGAAATTCTGGACAAATACCAGCGAATTTTCGGCTATATTCTGGTTGACGAGTACCAGGACACGAACCATTCGCAGTACATGATCATTAAAAAGCTGTCAGCCAAACACAACAATATTTGCGTGGTTGGCGACGATGCCCAGAGTATTTATTCGTTCCGCGGGGCACGCATCGAGAACATCCTGAATTTTCAGAAAGATTATCCCGATCACAAAGTATTCAAGCTCGAACAAAATTACCGGTCAACGCAAACCATTGTGGATGCGGCCAACAGCATCATTGCCAAAAACAAAAGGCAAATCAGGAAAAATGTATTTTCTGAAAAAGAAGTTGGTACGCTGATAAAAGTAATGAGCGCAATTACCGATAACGAAGAAGGCTACCTGGTTTCGAACGAGATTATTGATACCCGGATGCGCGAGCATTTTATGTTTTCGGATTACGCTATTTTGTACCGCACCAATGCCCAGTCGCGTATTTTTGAGGAAGCGCTCCGGAAAAGAAATATTCCTTACCGGATTTACGGTGGACTGTCATTTTATCAGCGAAAAGAAATCAAGGATTTGCTCGCCTATTTCAGAATGGTAATTAACCCGAAAGACAACGAAGCATTTAAGCGGGTCATCAATTATCCGGCGCGCGGAATCGGGCAAACCAGCCTTACCAAACTTGAACAATTTGCCTCCGAAAACAACATTTGCATCTGGGAATTCGCCACCAACATACCATTGCTTTTAGGTGAATTCAACAAAGGAACTGCAGCAAAAATTCATGAATTTACGAGGCTCATCGAAGCTTTCAGGGAAAAACTGGAACCGCTCAGCGCCTTCGAGCTGGCCACCGAAATTGCAACCGGAACCGAAATCATGAAAGATCTTTACAAAGATCAAACTCCGGAAGGTGTTAGCCGGTATGAAAATATCCAGGAGTTGCTGAACGGTATTCAGGAGTTTTCAATTTCAGCAAAAGAAGAAGGAACGCCCAACCAGCTAAACAATTACATGGAAGATGTTGCTTTGCTTACCGATCAGGATTCTGAAAAGGAGGAAGACAATGACCGTGTTACGCTGATGACCATCCACTCGGCCAAAGGGCTCGAATTTAAGAATGTATTTATTGTTGGTGTGGAAGAAAACCTTTTCCCGTCGAGCCAGATGGGGCAAAAAACGCTGGAAGATTTCGAAGAAGAAAGGCGTTTGTTTTATGTTGCCCTCACCCGGGCCGAACAGCACGCCTATATCAGCTTTGCCCGGCAGCGCTACAAATGGGGGAAACTTGAATTCTGCAATAAAAGCCGGTTTATCGACGAAATTGATCCTCAATACCTGAACATGCCGGTTGAGAAAGACCCGAATTTCTATTCCGACAGTTCTGACTTGCCATTTTCAGCGCCCAAACCACGTCCGCAAAATTCCCAGATCCCGGGATTTAAAACCATTTCGCCCAATCAGCCCGATATGTTCCAAAAGCTAAACAAGTTACGCGAAGCAAAAAAGGAGATTGATGCCTTTGAATACAGCAATCCGGAGGAAATTCAGGCGGGAATGTTGGTTGAACATCAACGTTTCGGGCGGGGAAAAGTGTTGCAAATGGAAGGAAATGTGCCGGATATAAAGGCAACCGTGTTTTTTCAGAATGCCGGAAAAAAACAACTTTTATTAAAATTCGCTAAATTGCGGATAATTAGTTAGTTTTGCAGAGTGAAATCAAACAATCAGTTTTTGCAGCTTTTTTTTGACATGAAAACTTTTTTGCTTTTATTTGCACAAGATTCACCTTCATCCTGATTATCTGTAACAATTACCCATTTGAGATAACAGCCTGATTTTTAAGAAAAACTTTATTTATTTACATGGATTACAATTCTGATCGCAGTAAGTTGCCCTTGCCTGAGTATGGCAGAAACTTACAAAACATGGTCAATCACATCATGACCATTGAAGACCGAGATGAGAGAAACAGGGCAGCAAGAACCATTATAGACATAATGGGAACAATGTATCCGTACCTGAGGGACATCAACGATTTCAAGCACAAGCTTTGGGACCATCTGGCAATCATGTCTAATTTCACATTGGACATCGACTATCCTTATACCCCGCCGGCACCCGAATTTTTCAATAGTCCTCCGGAAAGAATTCCGTACAGTAACAATAAGATTAAATACCGTCATTACGGGAAAACCATCGAGATACTGCTGGAAAAGGCTGCTGTTTATGAAGATGAAAAAGACCGCGAGCTCTTAATCAAACTGATTGCCAACCACATGAAAAAAAGTTATATCATGTGGAACAAGGATTCGGTAACCGACGACAAAATATTAATGGATATTGAAGAAATGACCAAAGGTAAAATTCAGTGTTCCGATATGCAACTCGCCGAAACCAAGGATATCTTATTCAGGAGCAAGAAAAAAATTAGCCCTGTGCCTGAAAATCTCCAGAGACGAAAATTCCAGAAACCTGATGACCGAAGCAAACAACAACGTTAGGGCATAGAGCATGGAGCATGGGGAATGGAGATGAGAAATTAGCAACGATCATCATTCATTTCAGACCTGTCTGGTATTTAAGCTAAAACACATTCAGAATATTTTAAGCAATCACCGTATTTCCTTTTGAGATGGCAACTTTTAAAATCGAAGGTGGCAAACAGTTAAACGGCGATTTGTTCCCACAGGGTGCAAAAAACGAAGCGCTTCAGGTAATCTGTGCAGTACTGTTAACGTCCTCTAAAGTTCATATTTCAAATATTCCTGAAATACAGGATGTAATCAGGTTAATCGAAATCCTCACCGAACTTGGTGTAAAAACGGAACGGGTCAGCAAAGGAGATTACACATTTCAGGCCGACCAGATAAAACTTGATTACCTGAAAACCGAACTGTTCGCACGAAAAGCCGCCAGTCTTCGTGGTTCAATCATGATTCTGGGACCACTTTTAACACGTTTCGGAATTGGTTACATTCCACAACCGGGCGGCGACAAAATCGGCAGAAGACGACTGGATACCCATTTCACCGGACTTCAGAAACTTGGGGCAACTTTCACCTACAATCCAGATCAGCATTTTTACAGTGTTCAGGCAACCAAACTTAAAGGCAATTACATGCTGCTTGACGAAGCATCGGTTACCGGAACCGCCAACATTGTGATGGCCGCTTCGATGGCAGAAGGTACCACCACCATTTACAATGCAGCCTGCGAACCATACATTCAGCAACTTTGCAAAATGCTTGTTTCGATGGGCGCCAACATTGAAGGAACAGGCTCAAACCTGCTCACAATAAAAGGAGTTGGTTCACTAACCGGCTGCTCGCACCAGATACTTCCCGACATGATTGAGGTAGGCAGTTTCATTGGCCTTGCCGCAATGACCAATTCTGAAATTACCATCAGAAATGCAGGGATTCAGCATTTAGGCATCATTCCTGAACAATTCAAGCGGATGGGAATTTACGTGGAAGAACGCGGCGACGATTTATACATTCCCGCTCAGGAACATTACGAGATTGAAACATTTATTGATGGTTCGATCATGAACATTGCCGATGCCCCATGGCCAGGACTAACTCCCGATTTGCTGAGTATTTTCCTTGTAATTGCAACACAAGCCAAAGGGAGCGTGCTAATCCACCAGAAAATGTTCGAAAGCCGTTTGTTTTTCGTAGATAAACTGATTGACATGGGAGCCCGGATTATCCTCTGTGATCCGCACCGCGCAACCGTAATCGGTCTCGACCACAAATATATGCTCCGACCAACCAACATGACTTCGCCAGATATCAGGGCCGGCGTTGCTTTGCTGATTGCAGCTTTATCGGCACAGGGCACCAG
Organism: Bacteroidota bacterium; assembly: GCA_030695265.1. Classification (GTDB taxonomy): domain Bacteria; phylum Bacteroidota; class Bacteroidia; order Bacteroidales; family Prolixibacteraceae; genus Aquipluma. Next base: position 214 of record JAUYTA010000741.1, on the reverse strand, counting down.
TAAAATTTCAAACATTGAGCAAATTGACCGTGGTTATGAAAATATTGACGACCGCTTAAATGCCATTGGTGCACGAATTACCAGAACCGAATAATTTAAATCAGGAAATTTTCGAACTTTCAGAAATAAAATAAGGTAATGATAATATTTCCGGTTTTGTTAAAGTTTTCAAACAGAAACTTCTGATTTAACCATCGTATTGTTGATTTGTTAC
>JAUYTA010000726.1 GCA_030695265.1 Bacteroidota bacterium | reverse complement strand
CAAAATAGCTGGCATATTTGCAAATTTAAAGGATAAAGATTCTGTTCCTTTGTTAATTGAAGCCATTCAGAATCAGAAGTATGCACCCGAATTGAAACTATTGGTTTCGGGTTGCTGGGAAAACGGGCTCAATTACACCAATTATCTGTCGCTATTCGTTGACTTGCTTATCAGGCAAGACTTTCCGGTTGCTTTCGAAGCATATACCGTGATCACAAATATGGAAACAACCATTGATCAGGCCAAAATTGATACTGAGATCGAAAAGCTTGATCAGGTCATGCATACCACTGTTGATGAAAAGAAAGCGCTGATGCTTGATGTGATTGATTTTCTGCCATCAATCGGATCTTAAATACCGGTTATTTTACTGAGAAATACTTCATGAATTGTGCTCTTTCGTATTGCATTGGATCAGGAATGTTTTTGTATGACAAACGTCCGCGGAAATCTTCAATCTTTTTAAAATTTTGTTTCTTCATAAAAGCATTTAAATCGGTTAGCATTCCGGCAATAAGTTGCGAACCGTTGATGTAAATGCCTGAACAAACCTGCACTGTCTGCGCACCGGCAAGCAATTGTTTAATAACAGCTTCCCCATCGTGAATACCTGTGCTTGCAGCAATTTCAACTTTTGGCAACTGCGACGAAATCAGTCCGATCCAGCGCAACGAGCGGCGTATGTCGGCCGGCGAACTGAATACTTCAGAGGAAGTAATCTGCATCTTTTCAATATTGATATCCGGCTCATAAAAACGGTTAAACAATACCAACGCGTTGGCGCCATGAGCAACCAACCGGTCGGCCATCGAAACCAAATTGGTATAATAATATCCGATTTTAACCGAAACCGGTATTGTCACCTGTTTTTTTACTTCCGAAACAATTTTAAGGTAAAGTTGCTCTATTTCTTCCGAACTTCTTAGCCGCGAGGTTGGTACAAAAAATAAGTTGAGTTCAAGGGCATCAGCGCCGGCATTCTCAAAGTCTTTTGCAAAAACAGTCCATTCGGAAGCCGACATGCAGTTGATGCTTGCGATGATTGGTATTTCCGTTTCTTTTTTCGCCTCGCTCAACAAGTTGAGGTGCCTGGTAATCGAATTGTTGCGGGTATAATTCCAGATATAATCTTCGGCCTCGGGGTATAAATTCTGCGGATCGCGGTTAATAAGGTCACTTACCTCATTGTTGATTTGTTCCTCGAAAATGGATTTTAGTACAACTGCCCCTGCTCCTGCATTTTCAAGGTCTTTGATTTTTTCAACCGAGTTTGTGAGTCCTGAACTTGCTACAATAATGGGATTTTTCAGTTTTAATCCCATGTATTTTGTTTCTAAATTTATCATATCGTTTGGGTTTTAAGGTAATTTAAAATAATAGAAACCACTTTCTTATGGTTTCAAACTGTAATTTCGTTCGCCAAATATAGTACTTCCAATTCGCACCATCGTACTTCCTTCCTCAATTGCAATCAAATAATCGCCCGACATGCCCATCGAGATCTCTTTGAAATCAAAATTAGCAGTAAAAAACTCCAATTTTAGCTTTTCGAAATGTTTTTTTAGGTTGGTAAACTCTTTCCTTATCTGGTTTTCATCATCGGTATAGGTTGCCATTCCCATTACTCCTGAAATTTTTACGTTCCCCAATACTTTATATTCGTTTGAATTCAGCATTTCAATGGCTTCCTGCATCGAAAGACCAAATTTGCTTTCCTCTTCGGCGATGTGAAATTGCAACAGACAGGGAATGATCCGCCCCACTTTTTTTGCTTCTGCATCAATGGATTTAATCAGTTTAAAAGAATCGACACCGTGGATGAGATGAACGAATGGTGCGATGTGTTTTATTTTGTTCGTTTGCAAATGACCGATAAAATGCCATTCAATGTCTTTCGGCAGTTCATCGTATTTCCAAACCATTTCCTGAACCTTGTTTTCTCCGAAAGTTCGCTGTCCGCAATCATAGGCTTCCATAAGCAGTTCGGCCGGCTTGGTTTTCGAAACAGCAACCAACCGAACTTTTTCTGGCAAATTTGCTTTAACTTTTTCTATATTTTCAGCTATGCTCATAATGT
>JAUYTA010000722.1 GCA_030695265.1 Bacteroidota bacterium | reverse complement strand
AAATATGATTTGCTAAAAAAGTTGCTAATTTCGCATCCTTTGCTTCGGTATATTTTAACCAATGTGGATTCGGGTTTGGCGGCTACTGATCCGAAAATCATTGAACTTTATGCCTCATTGATTGAAGAGAACCAAATCAGGAATGACATTTTACCCATGATTATATGCGAGTTTCAACTCACGAAAAGCCTGTTAGCCGAATTACTCGAAAAGCCGTTTAAGGAAAGAAGAAAGAACCATTATTATTCGACGCGATTGAGGGCAGTAGCGTTGGATTTAATGCATCAGGTGCAGGTAAATACGCTCCGCCACTGGCGAAACGAAAAAGATACGGAAGATCCCGAAATTTCCAATAAACAGAATATTATTTTGCTAAAAACCATCAATGCAGTTGCCAATGCGTTGGGGTCAACAGGTTAGAATTTTTTACTTATCTCAACATCAAATTCAGTATATAAATGGAAAAAATAATAAGTCAGTACTTCGATGAATTTACAACCATGTCGGAGGCATCACACAATGCTGTGATTAAAATTGCTGAACGTGAAGGAATTGAAATGAACCGGATAATTCTGGCGACCTCATTTTGTTTCGATGAGTTGAATCACCATCAGGAAAAAATGAAACTTCCCATAACACAGGGAACTTTTATCATGGGCGGTTTGGCCGGATATCCATTTGTAGGAGAAATCGGCCTTACAGCTTTTGCCGACCATATTCCTGATAATGGGGCGGCATTGTTTATTTTTGGTTCACACATCGGAATTTCCAGTACCGGAGAAGTGGGCAAGGTAAAACGGGTCGGACAACACCGGCATACCAATACCTGCGGGGCATTGATGAAGGTGCAGTCACACGTTTTGTCTTCGTCAATCCACAAAATTGATCCAGTTGATTATTCCGGATTTCAGGCCGAATTTTTGGCGCTTAGGCTACTTCCGATGGCCAAAGAAATCAGGAATGCTGAAGTTCCAATTCTTAAAACCACCCACCTGGTTTATGATGAAATTGAAAATGAAATACTAAAGCTAATTATCAACAACGAGGTATTACAAGCCGATTTTCCTGTTTATATCCTTGGTGGAATTGTGATCAATACTGACGAAACAATGCCCAATTATTTTTCACAGAAAGTTTTCAGGAAAGTTCGGTAAACCAGTTATTTTTTTCTTGTGGTAGAATAATTTACCAATTCAATGAGTGCGGTTCTTGCCTCGCTTTCAGGAAATTCCATGATTCCGGAAATGGCCTTTTCGCGGAATTCATTCATCTGGTCGGCTGCATATTCAAGTCCACCGCGACTTACCACCAAATCGACCAGTTCTTTTACCTTGGCCTGATTTTTATTTTTACGCTTTATTAACTGAAGAATGCGGCTTCTTTCTCCTGACTTGCAGTTATTCAGGACAAATAAAAGCGGCAGCGTAATCTTTTTCTCTTTGATGTCGTTTCCGGTAGGTTTGCCCAAAATCCCTTTGTGCTGATAGTCAAAAATATCGTCTTTGATCTGAAAAGCAATTCCAACATCCAACCCAATCTGAAACATCCGTTCCACAATTTCATCATCTTTTGTAACCGAGGCCGCTCCCATAGCCATGCTGGTGGCAATCAGCGAAGCCGTTTTCTTCCTGATAATTTCGAAATAAGTTTCATTGTCGATGTCGAGTTTACGGCTTTTGCGCATTTGCAGAATTTCGCCTTCGCTCATGTCTTTCACAGCACGCGAAATCAGGTGCAGAAATCGGTATTCCTTCTGGTCGAGTGCATTGAGCAAGCCTTTGGCAAGGATGAAATCACCTACCAAAACGGCAATTTTGTTTTTCCAAAGGGCATTGATAGAGAAACTGCCGCGGCGTTCGTACGATTCGTCCACCACATCGTCGTGAATCAAAGTAGCAGTATGCAAAAGTTCGATGGAGGAAGCCGCCAGATTTGTTGACCCGTTAAATTCGCCTAACATTTTGGCAGAAAGAAATACAAACATTGGCCGCATTTGCTTTCCCTTCTTCTTCAGGATATAGCGAATTATGATTTGAAGAAATGGGACATCACTTTTAATGGCTTCTTTGAAATACTTTTCAAAGCTTTTAAGTTCTTCCTGTAT
>JAUYTA010000717.1 GCA_030695265.1 Bacteroidota bacterium | reverse complement strand
ATCAACCCAGCTTACGCCGGGTCAAAAGAAGTGTTCACCATGATGGTGGTATCGCGCGACCAATGGGTAACGATGGCTGATGCTCCCGACACCAGAACTTTCGCGATGCATTCGCCAATTTCCAATACAAATATGGGCCTGGGCTTGTCGTTTTTGCACGATCGCATTGGTCCAATCCGGCAAACTGGTCTGTATTTCGACTATTCCTATACTTTGCGTTTCAGTAACAAGCGCAATCTTGCTCTTGGTTTAAAAGCCGGCGTTAATTTTTACGAAGCGGGCCTAACCGATTTGCTAACCAACGATCCAAACGATCCGGTATTTGCCAACGATATCAACCGCAACTTCTTACCCAACTTCGGAGTGGGCGCTTTTTACCATGCCGAACGTTATTACCTGGGCCTGGCAATTCCTAAATTAATTAAAAACACCATCAATAAAAACGATTTTTCAGTCGAGCATTTAAACAAGGAAGATATACACATCTTTTTTATGGCCGGTTACGTATTCGATGTAAATAGAATTGTTAAATTTAAGCCATCCGTTCTGACCCGGTTTGTAATCAATTCCCCCATGTCATTGGATGTGAATGGTACATTCATGTTTTATGACCGGTTATGGTTGGGAGCCATGTACAGGTTAGGCGATTCCTTTGGCGGATTGTTCCAGATACAGGTAAACGATCATCTGAAAATCGGCTATTCGTATGACCTTCAGACTTCAGGTCTCGGGTTTTACAACAAAGGAACTCATGAGGTGATGGTTAGTTTTGACTTTGGTTTTGACCGTGGCAGGGTAAGGTCGCCGCGTTATTTTTAATGAATTGAACGAGTATAAATGGCTAAGAATCCGATCATATTTCTTTTATTCCTGATGTTGATTCTGCTTTTGCCGGATCAGGGTTTCAGCCAGAAACTGACGACCAAGCTCGCTGATAAAAGTTTTGATGAATTTGCTTATGTAGATGCCATCGGATTATATGAATATGCCTACCAAAGAGATACTACCGATAACTATGTGGTAAGAAGACTGGCCGATGCCAACAGGAATGTCGGAAATACAGAAGAGGTTGAGCGTTGGCTGAAAAAGCTGATGGATCGCCGGGCAGAAACACCTGAAGATATCTTTAATTATTCGCAGTCGCTGAAGAGCAATGGCAAATATCTGCTTGCCGAGCAGTGGCTGAAGGAATATTCAGAGCTTCGTCCCGAGGATGGCCGTGTAAACATTCAGGTTTCGTTACTCGAATACATACAGTTTTTGATGCGCGACTCGACCAATTTTGAAATGAGGAATGTGTCGGTTAACACACATGGATCTGAGATGGGACCGGCGTTTTACAAAGATATGTTTGTATTTTCCTCTACCTCCATCGGCACAAAATCAACGGCAAGCTACAAATGGAACGAACTTCCATTCCTCAACATGTATTCAGCAAAAATCAACGAGACCACAGGCGACCTGTCATCTCCCCAGCCATTTGCCCCGAAACTGAAAACCTCCTACCACGATGGTCCTGTTTCCTTTGATCAGGGAAAAGACATTATATATTTTACCCGGAACAGTTTTGTGAAAGGGAAAACTTCCAAAAGCCGCGAAGGTATTGTGAACCTGAAAATATTTCAGGGAAAACTTGAGAATGGGGATTGGAAAATGACAGGAAGTTTCAGGTACAACAGCGACGAATATTCTGTTGGGCATCCATCGGTTACAAAAGATGGGTCAGTACTTTATTTTGCTTCCGATATGCCCGGTGGGTATGGCAAGTCTGACATTTATTTCAGCGTATTTTCAAACGGTCAATGGAGCAAACCTTTCAATGTAGGACCAAAAATAAATACCGAAGGAAACGAGTTTTTTCCCTTTATCAG
>JAUYTA010000710.1 GCA_030695265.1 Bacteroidota bacterium | reverse complement strand
ATCAACGACTCGGGCGGCGCGCGTATTCAGGAAGGTGTAACAGCTTTGGCCGGTTATGCTGAAATTTTCGAACGCAATATCATGGCTTCGGGAGTTGTACCTCAGATCTCTGCAATTTTCGGCCCTTGTGCCGGTGGCGCTGTTTATTCACCAGCGTTGACCGATTTTATCATCATGAGCAAAAATACCAGTTACATGTTTGTAACCGGACCAAAAGTGGTAAAAACAGTTACCGGCGAAGTGGTAACCGACGAACAACTTGGTGGCGCATCGGTTCACGGTTCAAAATCAGGAGTAACCCACTTTGTTGCTGAAGACGAACAGGAAGGTATTTCATTAATCCGCAAGCTGTTAAGTTATCTTCCGCAAAACAACCTGGAAGATGCACCATTGCTTCCCTGCGACGATCCGATTGACCGTTTGGAAGATTCACTGAACACCGTAATTCCAGACAATCCGAACAAGCCTTACGATGTTAAAGATGTAATCCACTCGATAGTTGACCACAACGAATTTCTTGAAGTTCACCGCAACTACGCACAGAATATCGTGATCGGTTTTGCCCGTTTCAATGGCATTTCAACAGGTATTGTGGCTAACCAGCCATGTTATCTTGCGGGTGTGCTCGATATCAATGCTTCACGTAAAGCAGCCCGTTTTGTTCGCTTCTGCGATGCATTTAATATTCCGATTGTTACTTTGGTTGATGTTCCCGGATTCCTTCCCGGAACAGCTCAGGAATACGGCGGTATCATTATTCACGGCGCTAAATTGTTGTTCGCATACGGTGAAGCAACTGTTCCAAAAATAACTATTATCCTCCGCAAATCTTATGGTGGCGCATATTGTGTAATGAGTTCGAAACACTTGCGTGGCGACATCAACTATTCATGGCCAACCGGCGAAATAGCAGTAATGGGACCAAAAGGAGCTATCGAAGTTCTCAGGAACAAAAAGATTTCTGCAATTGAAGATGAAACAGAACGTTTGGCTTACGTTGCACAAGCGGAAGAAGAATACAAAGATAAATTCGCGAACCCATACAACGCCGCACAATACGGTTACATTGATGATGTAATTGAACCGCGAAATACCCGTTTCCGTATTATCCGGGCACTTCAGGCTTTGGCAACAAAAAAAGACGTAATGCCGGCAAAGAAACACACCAACATTCCATTATAATTAATGATTATGCGAAGAGAAATTAAACATCTTTTATACGGAATTGCCGTTCTTCTTTTGGTCGTTGCAGGAACTGATTTAGCGAAAGCACAAAATGCAACAGACTTGAAGATCAATGAAATTCTGGTACTAAACGAATCCAATTATGTGGATGATTTTGGAATGCACAACTCGTGGATTGAGATTTTCAATTCAGCGTACAGCCCAATAAACATAGGTGGTTGCTATCTGACAAATGATCTGTCTAATCCTACCAAATACTGGATTCCCATTGGAGACCCGGCAACTATTATTCCACCAAGAGGTTATGTGGTATTTTTTGCTGACCAAAGACCTGCGCGGGGTATTTTTCACCTGAATTTCACACTGGAAAATACAGAAACTATCGCCTTATTTGATGCGAATGGACGTACCAAGATTGATGAACTGAAAATTACATATCCTCAGAAAGTTGATGTAACCTACGGAAGATTAACCGATGGTGGTGAAAACTGGGATTTTATGGAATTCTCTACACCTGGGGCAAACAACGACCACAGCAGAAAAGCATCATCAGGAGAAAAATTCGTACAAATGGATCCTTACGGACTGGGGATGACAATGATAGCAATGTTCGTCGTATTTTCAGCGCTGGCACTTCTTTACATCATTTATAAAAACATAGGCCGTTTCTTTGTGCGAAAAGCTTCGAAAGCAGCAAAAAAAGATCTGTTAGCGACAATTCCCGGGAAACATACCAAAGAGGAAGGAATGTCAGGAGAAGTGAATGCCGCGATTGCAATGGCTTTGTACTTGTACCAAAGTGAGTTGCACGATGAGGAAAATACTGTTTTAACCATTCGGAAAGTATCAAGAAACTATTCTCCGTGGAGTTCAAAAATTTATACACTTAGGAAATCACCTCGTTAAAAAACCACAGAAATGAAAAAATTCAAATTTACCATAAACGGAAATCAATACGAGACCGAGATTCTCAATGTTGAAGACAACCTTGCCGAAGTTGAAGTGAACGGAACTTTGTATAAAGTTGAAGTTGACAAAACAATGAAAGCTGTAAAAACGCCGAGATTAATTCGTCAGACGGCAGTTCCATCAACCGACAGCCATCCTTCAGTTGCTAAAACCAGCAGTCCTGCAGGTCCAAAAGGCGCGGGCAGCATAAAATCACCACTTCCCGGAGTTATTCTGGAAATGTTTGTACGCGAAGGTGATATTGTAAAAATGGGACAAAAACTATTAATGCTGGAAGCCATGAAAATGGAAAACAACATTGAAGCAGATAAAGCAGGTAAAGTTACATCGATCCTAAAAGGAAAAGGAGACAGTGTAATGGAAGGCGATGTTTTAATTATTATAGGAGACTAAAACATGGGTACATTTTTTGATTTTATTATAGAACATATTTCGCAATTCCTGCAATTTACAGCCTTCGCAAACATGACCTTTGGCCATGTTATAATGATTTGTATTGGCCTTGTATTTATTTATCTGGCCATCGCAAAAGAATTTGAGCCGATGTTGCTGATCCCGATTGGCTTTGGTATTTTAGTAGGAAATGTTGCATTCGCCCCGGGATTCAAAATCGGGGTTTACGAAACCGGTAGCGTTCTGAATTATCTTTATTTCGGGGTACTTCAGGGTATTTATCCACCGCTGATCTTTCTTGGAATCGGTGCAATGACCGACTTTTCTGCCCTGATTTCGAATCCGAAATTGATTCTGATCGGAGCTGCAGCACAGCTTGGTATTTTTGGCGCTTACTGTATTGCCCTTGCGCTTGGATTTAGTCCAACCGAAGCGGGTGCAATAGCAATTATCGGTGGCGCCGATGGTCCAACGGCAATCTTCCTTTCGTCGAAACTTGCACCTGATCTGATGGGAGCCATTGCAATTTCAGCATACTCCTACATGGCGCTTGTTCCGGTAATTCAGCCACCTATTATGCGGTTGCTTACCAACAGCAAAGAGCGTTTAATCCGTATGAAACCTCCACGCGCTGTTTCGAAAGTTGAAAAAATAATTTTCGCGATTGCAGGTATGCTGCTCACTACCTTTATTGTTCCCAGCGGTTTGCCACTTTTGGGTATGCTTTTCTTCGGAAACCTGCTGAAAGAAAGTGGAGTCACCAAACGTTTGGCTGATACAGCAAAGGGACCGATGATCGACATCGTAACCATCCTGATCGGTTTAACCGTTGGCGCCTCAACACAGGCAACTACTTTCCTGACTTTAAAGTCAGTTGGTATTTTTGCTCTGGGCGCTGGTTCGTTTATTATTGCAACTTTTGGCGGTGTAATGTTTGTTAAAATCCTCAATATATTTCTGAAAGAAGGTAGAAAAATCAACCCGCTTATCGGTAACTCAGGCGTTTCGGCAGTGCCCGATAGTGCCCGTGTTTCGCAGGTAGTTGGTTTGGAATACGACAAAACCAACCACTTGCTCATGCATGCAATGGGTCCAAACGTAGCTGGTGTAATCGGTTCGGCAGTTGCCGCCGGTATTCTGCTCAGCTTCCTGATGTAAAATATTTCAATATTTATAATAAAGAGGTTGTCGGTTAGTTCCGGCAACCTCTTTTGTTTCCATTACCAATCATTAACAACTGGTCACAATTTCTTTAACATCATTTAAGAATTAATTTACCTGAATATCAACTTCGGGGCTTATCTTTGTGGTACATTTTTTTTCATAAGTTTAGGTTTAGTTAGGTTAGTTAGTTAGTTTAAGAGAGAAAAGGTAGGACAGAGGTCCTACCTTTTTGTTTTTATACCAACCCCAAAAATTGCAGTCATTAATGCAACTCACAGATTTTCCGCATGATCCGAAATGATCGTTTTGTGATTTTTCCTTCGGTCTTCCGACTTCGGTCTCCGGTCATTTATAAACTGTTCCCTACAAATTACTGTTCCAAATTATCTCGAAACCGTAACCCTGAATTTCTTTTCATTCCAAGCTTCAAACTTATTCGTTGTAAGCAAAGTAAGTTGTTTATTCTCCGCATTTTTTATCCAGATAACCGATGGATCGGTTGGATCGGCTTTTACTTTAACGCCACCAGTCACCGAAATCTGAACCAGCGAACCATTGTTGACTTCATAATAGAAAGGTTTCAGCGCAGCATTTTCAGAAATGGTAAGCTG
>JAUYTA010000708.1 GCA_030695265.1 Bacteroidota bacterium | reverse complement strand
ATCAACGCTTGTACTTCCCTCACTGAGTAAAGCGCAAGCTGACGCGGAAGGTGCTGAAACCCAAAAAGTAAAATTGGAGAAGGAAATTACAACACTGCAAACGAAGCTGGATAAATATACGCCATCAAATGCGTATATTATTATCAATACAACCGATAACCATTTCTATTTGTACAAAGGGAAAAATTTGATTCGCGAAGGCATTTGTTCCACCGGCAAAAATGAAAGACTTGTACAGAGCGATGGCGAAAAGGAGTTTGTATTTCACACCCCACTGGGTGTTCACCGTGTACTGCGCAAACAACCAAATCCGGTTTGGGCAAAACCCGACTGGGCATTTATTGAAGATGGATTACCAATTCCGCCAAGAGGACACCCCTCCCGGTTTGAATCAGGTACCCTCGGAGCCTATAAATTAGAACTTGGCGATGGCTATATGATTCATGGAACAATTTACAAACGTTTTATGGGATTAAATGTAACCCATGGCTGTATCCGTATGGGTGATGAGGATTTGGAAGTAGTTTACAAGACAATGGAAGTTGGTTCAAAAGTTTATATTTATTAATAATGAAAGAAAATTCAACTGAAGACTTTGATAGTCTGTTCGTAAAAAAATACAAGGGGCTAAAGATTTTTGTGATCATCTTTAGTGCAATACTAATCACTTTTATAAGTGTCTATACTTTTCTTTCGGTTGGCGCTGTTCGCGATCGGATGAAATTGGCACAAACACAGGCTGAGGCAACAGAGCCGGTTAGTCCATCCCTGATTGATTTGATGAAAGAAAAAGCCTGGATTGAATCACGTGTTAAAATGGCTTCAGGAGATTCAATCGGTTTATCAATTGATTTGGGAGAACAAATCCTCCAACTAGAATTAAAAGGTGTGGTTGTAATGTCAACAAAAATTCGTGACTATTCAACTTCCGGGTTCTTCAAACGAATGGATGGGAATGTATATTTTTCAATGTTTGGAACTCCATTGACAATACAAAAATTCGAATCTTCAATCGAAAAAAATCCATTTAAAGTTGTACAGGCTCCAAAATCTGCTGAAGAGGCTGAAACGGCAGTTGCTATAAAAGATTCGTTACCGAATGAAAGTGTTTTCTGGACAGTTAAATTCGATCGGGAATTTGAATTAAATATACAGGGAATTGATTCTATTTCAGAATCTCAGTCGAAATACAGACTGGGCAAAGGTTTTGAGTTTAAAAGAGACTTGAAAAACATCTACAGTTCTTTCAAGCAAATTGTAAAGTTCAGGAAACCAGTTTATACTCCTGAAATCCTCATCAGTATTCCGGAAAATGAAGCCAAGGCTATTCTGAGGGCTTTGCCGCGAAATGCATCGGTTACCATTCGCATTTAGGTTTGGCTTAATAGTGCATGAAAATTAAAGCAGCTATCTCCGGATTTATCCTTGCTGGCGGTAAAAGTGAACGCATGGGAACCGATAAAGCACTTTTATTGGTTCAGGAGGAAACTTTGCTGATACGGATAAAAAAGCTGATCAATCCATTTTGCAAAACGGTTGAAATCAGCGGTCACAATTCAGATTATTCTGATTTTAATATTAAAATGATTCCTGATTTATACCCCGGTATCGGTCCTATTTCAGGATTAATTTCTTCATTAAAACATTCATCAACCGAATGGAACCTTTTGGTCAGTGTCGATACTCCATTTATTAACGAGGAATTGATTCAATCTTTGATCACACAAATCGGCGATTATGATTGTATTATTCCGGAACATGATGGCGGAGTGGAACCTCTGATTGGCTTATACAACAGGCAGATTTTACCTCAACTTGAAGAAATAATCAATCAGGGCGATTACAAACTGATGAGGTTGGCAGCGAAACTGAATACACGTTACCTTGATTGTCGCTCTCTGATTCAAAAATATCCGCGACTCTTTTTTAATGTTAACCGTCCGGAGGATTATAACTCCATCTGATTTGTTAAAATGCTCATTTTCTTTTCCTGAAGCGTTGTATCGGATAAAGCGGAAAGCTTTTTGTTAACTTTGGACAAAATTACAAAGCATGTCGCAAATCTTGTTTTATATTATTATTGGCCTTGTTGTGGCCGATTTTATTTTTGAGCGCATTTTGGAATACCTTAATTCGACCCGATGGAGCGATCGCCTTCCGGAGGAAGTGAAAGGTATTTATGATGAAGAAAAATACGGTAAGCAACAAGCTTATGAGAAAGTGAATTTTCGCTTTTCGATAATCAGCTCCTCGTTCAGTTTTGTATTGCTTCTGCTCATGTTTCTATTCTCCGGATTTGCATGGCTGAACAGTGTTGCCCTTTCCATCTCCGCTAATTCAATTCTTACAGCCTTGGTTTTCTTCGGAATATTGATGTTTGTTTCAGATATTCTTACAACCCCCTTTTCAGTTTACGATACCTTCGTAATAGAAGAAAAATTTGGCTTTAACAAAACCACTCCTAAAACTTTTGTTCTCGATAAATTAAAAGGCTGGTTGCTTGGAGCGGTTATCGGTGGCGGATTGCTTGCGCTAATTATATACATTTATCAGCTCACAACCAGCAATTTCTGGATATACGCATGGATGGTAATCAGCGCATTTTCAATTTTCATGGTGTTGTTCTATTCCAACCTGATAGTTCCTTTATTCAACAAACAAACGCCGCTTCCAGAAGGGGAACTAAAATCGGCAATTGAAAAATTTTCAGATAAAGTGGGTTTTAAACTCGATAATATATATGTGATCGACGGATCAAAACGTTCGACCAGGGCAAATGCTTATTTTACCGGATTGGGCGCAAAAAAGCGGATTGTATTGTACGATACGCTCATCAACGATTTGACAACCAATGAACTGGTTGCGGTTTTGGCCCACGAAATCGGGCATTACAAAAAGCACCATGTGATTTGGAGTTTGCTGCTCGGAATTTTACAGACGGGAATCGTGTTGTTTATTTTCTCGTTATTTGTTG
>JAUYTA010000690.1 GCA_030695265.1 Bacteroidota bacterium | reverse complement strand
TCGATCATATTTTTGTAATAAAATAGGGGACTCATGATCCCCTAACACTGGTTTTCCCAAATTGTCGGCACAAAAATAGTAATTTTAATTAAATTGTCAAAACCAATCTATTAAGGTTTCCTGTATTCGTATCAATTTCATAATCAGGAACATTAAAAATGGCCGAATAAAACAAAAAACTTTTCTATTTTTGCAGACTTTGTCCTAACAAACAGACAATTAACAATTTGAAAACGAACAAGAAAAAAATTATCAACGACCCTGTATTTGGGTTCATCAACATCCGCTCCGAACTTATATTTGACTTAATGGAGCATCCGTATTTTCAGCGATTACGTCGGATTAAGCAACTTGGACTGTCATGCATGGTTTATCCGGGAGCCAATCATACCCGTTTCGAACATGCTTTGGGCGCTGTTCACCTGATGCGGTCGGCCATAGGGATATTGCGACTGAAAGGGCAGGAAATTACAGATGAAGAAGCCGATGCTGTTACAATCGCTATTTTGCTGCACGATATCGGGCATGGTCCATTTTCACATGCACTTGAAACAACCTTGGTTCAAGGTGTCCCTCACGAACGGATTTCGTTGCTCCTGATGGAAGAACTGAACCGGCAGTTTAAAGGTAAACTGGATCTTGCCATCCGGATTTTTACAGATCATTACCACAAACATTTTCTACATCAGCTGGTTTCCAGTCAACTCGACATGGACCGGCTTGATTATCTGAGCCGCGATAGTTTTTTTTCAGGAGTATCCGAAGGAATTGTTAGTTCGGAGCGCATTATTAAAATGCTGAATGTAAAGAATGATGAGTTGGTTGTTGAATATAAAGGCATTTATTCGGTTGAGAATTTTCTGATAGCACGAAGGTTGATGTACTGGCAGGTTTATTTGCACAAAACAGTATTGTCGGCCGAATACCTTCTTATAAATGTACTGGCACGTGCACGGGAACTTGCATTGCAGGGAGCCGATATATTTGCTCCTTCGGTGCTGAAATTGTTTCTTTACCAACATATTACGCTGGAAGATTTTACGCATAACCGTATTATTGAAGGCAGGCCTGCCCTCGATCTATTTGCCGGTCTCGACGACAACGATATTATTTCTTCAGTAAAAGAATGGCAGGATAATCAGGATCCGATTTTATCCTACCTTTCAAAATGTATCATCAACCGGCGATTGTACAAAATAAAGATTAGTAAAAAGCCATTTTCTGAACAAAAAATAAGTCTCCTGAAGGAAAAAATATGCCATCATTTCAATGTAGGCGACGATCAACTTCATTATTTTCTGATTATTGATACCATTTCAAACAGTGCCTATAACAAGGTTTCCAGCGATAAAATCAATGTTATATTCAAGAATAATAAGGTAAGCGATTTATCTGATGCTTCTGACATTGATCTCTCTGTATTTTCTGAAACTGTAAGGAAATATTTTATCTGTTATCCGAAAGAATTGGACATTAAGTAATTTAAATATATTTTTGCCGGGCATTAAGAAACGAAATATGGAATTCAAAGCTCAAATTATAGCTGATTTTCTGGGTGGTACGGTTGAGGGCGATGCGAATGTTACTGTAACAAGCGTCTCTAAAATCGAAGAAGGAAAACCCGGAACATTGGCATTTCTCTCCAATCCGAAATACAATAAATACCTTTATGAAACCGATGCATCCATCGTGCTTGTCAACCAGGATCTGGAGCTGGAGGCTGAAGTAAAGGTTACTTTAATACGAGTTCCCGACGCATACAAAGGTTTCGCATCGTTGCTCGAACTTTATCAGCAAGCCAAAGGGAATAAATCAGGAATAGAAAATCCTTCATTTGTTGATCCGACTGCAACTTTGGGCAACGACATTTATCTGGGCGCTTTTGCCTACATCGGTAAAAATGTAAGGATCGGGAATCATGTGAAAATATATCCGCATGTTTATGTAGGCGACAATTCCATTATTGGCGACGACAGTATCCTGTTTTCAGGAGTGAAAATATACGAAGACACACAAATTGGGGCAGCATGTATTATTCATTCCGGAGCCGTTATTGGCGCTGATGGATTTGGGTTCGCTCCAAATGAAGATGGTACTTACCAAAAAATTCCACAGGTTGGAAATGTTATTTTGGAAGATCTGGTAGAAATTGGCGCCAATACGACCATCGATTGTGCTACGATGGGTTCAACCATCATCAGGAAAGGTACAAAAATTGACAATCTGGTGCAGATTGCCCACAATGTTGAAGTTGGAGAAAACACCGTAATGGCAGCGCTGACAGGCATTGCAGGATCGGTTAAAATAGGTAAAAACTGCCGCTTTGGCGGCCAGTCCGGTATTGCAGGGCATATTACCGTTGGCGACCATGTAAACCTTGGCGCTATGACAGGTGTTACAAAGAATATTCAATCAAACAAAACCGTTCTTCTGGCTCCGGCTATGGATATTGCCCAGGCCGCTAAAGTGACCATTGTGTATCGCAATTTACCGCAACTCCGTGACGAGGTGATAGAATTGAAGAAACAGGTGGCTCAAATTAAAACAAAGCTGGAAGAATAATTAAATAAGTGATGACAGTTAAACAGAAGACCTTAGCAAAAGAATTTTCGATTAGCGGCAAAGGATTACATACCAGCTGCATAGTGAGCATGACATTCAAACCAGCTCCAATCAACCACGGATTCAAATTCCAACGTGTTGACCTTGAAAATAAGCCTGTTATCAGTGCAAGTGCCGAATTTGTGGTTGACACATCACGTGGTACTGTCATTGAGGATCGGGGAGCCCGCATAAGTACCATTGAACATAGTTTGGCCGCTTTGACCGGAATGGACCTCGACAATGTACTCATTGAAATTGACAATGAGGAAGTTCCGATTATGGATGGCAGTGCCCGCCATTTCGTCGAAGAAATTGAAAAAGCGGGGATTGTGGATCAGGATGCCGAACGTGAATATTTTGTGGTGACCGAAAAGATCGTCTATAAAAATGAGCAGACCGGTTCCGAAATTATCGCCCTTCCCGACAATGATTATTCATTAAACGTATTGATTTCGTTCGACTCGACGGCGCTGAACAACCAGTTTGCCACAATGAACTCACTGGCTGATTTCAAAAACGAAATTGCCAACTGCCGTACATTTGTCTTTTTGCACGAACTTGAGTTCCTGTTAAAAAACAACCTCGTAAAAGGCGGCGATGTTGACAACGCAATTGTGATTATTGACCGGCCGGTAAGTCAGGAAGAACTTGACCGCCTGGCCGACCTTTTCAATCACAAGCGTGTAGAGGTAAAATCACAGGGAATACTGAATAACATTGATTTGCAATACGATAATGAATGTGCCCGTCATAAATTGCTCGACGTAATTGGCGATCTGGCGCTCGCTGGAAAGAGAATAAAAGGACGCATTATTGCCACAAAACCAGGGCACCGTGCGAATACTTCATTCGCCAAAATTATTTCAAAAGCGATTCGTAAAGAAGATACAAGAGAAAAAGCCCCGCAATACGATTCCAATTCATCAGTACTAATGGATGTAAACAAGATAAAAGAATAGCTTCCACACCGTTTTCCCTTCCTTATGGTTGATAAAGTAATTGATATACAGAAGGATTACCTCGTAGGAGTTAAAAATGTAACTGTTAACGAACCATTTTTTCAGGGGCATTTTCCTGAAGAACCTGTTATGCCTGGTGTTCTGATTGTTGAAGCAATGGCTCAGGCTGGCGGGATATTTGTACTAAGGCAGATGGAAGGAAAATTCTCGACCTATTTTATGAAGATCGACAATGTGAAATTCAGGAAAAAAGTAGTGCCGGGCGATACAATGGTTTTTAAAGTTACATTAACCTCGCCGATTCGCAGAGGTATCGCTGAGATGCGCGGAGTCTGCTACGTTGGCGATTCAGTTGTAGCTGAAGGTGATTATATGGCACAAATTGTTAAGATAAATTAATTAGAAACAGAAAACCGAAAACAAATGAAACAACCATTGGCTTACGTACATCCAGAGGCAAAATTAGCTGAGAACGTAGTTATTGAACCTTTTGTAACCATCGACAAAGATGTGATTATTGGTGAAGGAACACGAATCGGATCGAGTGTGACCATTTTGCCTGGAGTACGCATTGGTAAGAATTGTCAGATTTTTCCCGGAGCGGTTATCGGGGCAGTGCCGCAGGATTTGAAATTCAGAGGAGAGTATTCTACCGTTGAAATTGGCGACAATACAACCATTCGCGAATTTGTGACCATCAACCGCGGGACTTCAGCAAAAGGGAAAACCGTTATTGGCAACAATTGTTTGCTGATGGCTTATGTACATGTGGCCCACGACTGTATTGTTGGCAACAATGTAATTTTGGTAAACAACACCCAGTTGGCCGGTGAAGTAATTGTTGACGATTATGCGATCCTTGCCGGAATGGTAGCTGTGCATCAGTTTGTACATGTTGGCTCGCATGTGATGATTGCAGGTGGATCACTTGTTCGCAAAGATGTTCCTCCGTTTATCAAGGCTGGACGCGAACCGCTTTCGTATGTAGGAATCAATTCAATCGGCCTGCGTCGCCGCAATATCAGCAACGAAAAGATTCGCGAGATTCAGGAAATTTACCGCTACATTTATCAAAAAGGACTGAATATTTCTCAGGCTGTTGAGATCATCGAAGCAGAAATGCCTGCATCAACCGAAAGAGATGAAATCCTTTTATTCATCAAAGATTCGAAACGTGGAATTATTCGTGGATATATGCCCGATTAATTTTACTGAAAATAACTTTTGTAAGAAGCTCTGAAGAAATTCAGGGCTTTTTTTATGGGAAAATACCGGATAAATTTATAGAAATTATTAAATCCGAATGATGACGCAAACGCAAACGACGATGTCATCGTCCTAGAGACAGGGCAATGCGTAGAGACAGGGCACTGCCCTGTCTCTATCTAAAATAGCCTGACAGGATTTAATTGGCATTCCTGTTTTTGCATGCAGTGACCTTGATTCTCAATGCTGGAATTCTGCTCCATGTTTTGGTTATGCACTGAAAGAACTCCAAAAACAACGAAAATAATTATCAGCCGCCTTCTGATTTGGTGAATAATAATTTACCGCCTAAAAAGTGTGTGAAAAAGTGATAAATAGCTTTGATATGTAAACATAACCTCATACTTTTAACAATCCAAATAATCAAGCAATTATAAAATTGGAAAGTGGATTGCAAATAATCTAAGTTTCGAAAAAGTAGTGTAAACTTTCCGATATTTACTGGTTGCCAACAATTCTAAGAGACTACAGTTATTATGCAGAAAATGAGTTTGAAACATACGACAAAAACTTTGGTTTTCCTGAACGAACATCATGATAACTGTACCCTCTGTGGAAGGGCATTTGAAAAGGATGATACGACTCATTTAGGATACATAAATGACAAAACTCTTGTAAATATAGGTAATTGCTGTTCAGGTAATTTAACAGAAACAATTATTAGACATGTATTTCGAAAGAGAGTTTATGAAATACCACCCAACGATACCGTTCTATGGCGTTTTATGGACTTCACTAAATTCGTATCATTATTGAGTACTTCATCCCTATATTTTACAAGAGCAGATTTGTTTTCAGACCCATTTGAAGGAGCAAAAGGAGTACTAAAAAACAAGAAAAAGTGGGACAAATTATATCTAGAGTTTTTTAAATCTGCAATTGAAAACCCACCTGAACCTGAACCGGAGAAGGAGAAAAAGTCTAAAGATTATGTGACCATAGAAGCAAAAAGGCTTTTGTCTCAATTGGACAGTATTGGCTCTAGACAACAAACAGAAACTTTTATAAATTGTTGGCATGAAAATCCATATGAATCAGAAGCAATGTGGAAATTATACACGTCAAATTTAGCGCAAGGAATTTCAATTAAAACAACTTATTACAAATTGTATAGGGCTCTAAACAGAAATCCTTCAATATCGATTGGACGAGTAAACTATATTGATTACAATAAGGAATTTGCTGGTATTAATGATTCATTTTGGTATAAAAGGAAATCCTTCGAACATGAAAAGGAAGTTCGTGCAATTGTTAAAGGATTTTCATCGAATGGGGATTATGGGAAATTGATAAAAGTAGATTTGAATATTTTAATCGACAAAATTTATATTTCACCGACTTCACCGACTTGGATTATTGAATTAGTGAAAGATGTTCTTGTGAAATATGGATTAAACAAAAAAATTGAACACTCTGAATTAAATGAGAAACCATTTCATTAAAGCATAGTTATCAACAAGCGGTATAGCCAATAAAAGTTTCAATGGTATGCGATAGTTTGTAGCCCTTCAACTTTTCGTTTCCTTTGATAGGAAATCGCCTGCAATCCTCTATTGGCCATACCGCGCCGTTAGCGGTCAGTTCAACCAAATTTTCTTAGATTTTATTCATCAGAATAGAGAAATTTATCAGGTTCAATTTAAAATTAAACTTATGGACGATTCGATATTAGAAAAACGAGGTGCAAATTTTTATGGTTTCGAACGTATTGATTCTTTGGGGAAACATCATTATCAGTTAGCTGCTATTAGAGGTAGCGGTGATATATTCCTCGCTAAAAATGAAGTCTGTTTTAATCAGTGGATTACCCAAAAAGAATATAATATTCCCCTCGATAAAATCATCAGGATTGAGATAAGAACCTGGCATAATTTGAAAATGAAATTGCCTGGAAAAGTGTTGCGCATTCATTTTAAAGAAGGACAGAAGATCAAAATCTTTGGAATAAAGCTCGGTGGAACACTAAGCTTAAAAGGTTGGAAGGATGATGTTTATTTATGGAAGGAACAAATTGAATCATTAATGTTGAGTCCACTCCGAAAAGTGTTCATGTTTTTAATTGATTAATATTCAGGTATTTAATTGTTTATTTCAATTGTTTTATGTATCTTGTTTGCATAATTAAAGAGCAGCAAATGTTTAAAAAATCATCGAAATCAGTTGAA